>JBGTCC010000738.1:0-11690 GCA_041749055.1 Thermodesulfobacteriota bacterium
GGCGCGACCACCTTGGCTCTCATGTTGCCATTTATCTACAACATGGACCCGACCACGGCGTTCGCCTTTCTATTGGGCTCCAATGCCGTCACCGCGACGACTGGAGATGTGACTTCGGTGCTCTTTGGCGTCCCCGGCGAAGGTATATGCGCGGCGACGATCGTCGATGGTCATCCAATGGCCAAGAATGGCGAGGCCGGGCGCGCCCTCGGCGCCGCGCTGATGAGCTCGCTGGTCGGCGCCGTGTTCGGCGCGTTCCTGTTGGCGGCGGCGATCCCGATCATTAGCCCGCTGGTTTTGTCCATCGGCTCGGCGGAATTTTTCATGCTCGCCGTGCTCGGCGTTACGTTCGTCGCATCGTTGAGCGGTGAGAACGTGCCCAAGGGCTTGATTGCCGGCGGCCTGGGATTGGTGCTTGCCATGGTGGGTCTCGATCCGATCGAGAGCGTGCCGCGTTTTACCCTCGAAGGCGTGATCGGCGAAGATAACTCGTTGTTCCTCTGGGACGGGGTTTCTCTCGTGGCCGTTACCGTCGGTCTGTTCGCGATCCCGGAAATCATCGACCTCGCGGTGCAAAACAGCAGCATCGCCCGCGATAGCGTTCCGACCAAACTCGGCGGTGTCATGGAAGGCGTCAAGGACACCTTTCGCCACTGGAAACTGGTGCTGCGCTGCAGCGCCATCGGCGCTTACATCGGCCTGATCCCCGGCATGGGCGGCGGTCCGGCGCAGTGGCTCGCCTATGCTCATGCCGTGCAGACTTCGCCCGACAAAGATCGTTTCGGCAAGGGTGCGGTGGAAGGCGTCCTCGGACCGGGCGCGGCCAATAATTCCAAAGAAGGCGGCTCGCTGATCCCAACACTCGCCTTCGGTGTCCCCGGCAGCGTCTCGATGGCGATTCTGCTCGGCGCCTTCATAATTCAAGGCATCGTGCCGGGTCCCGATCTGTTGAACCCGGCAAAACATCTGACTCTTACCATGTCCTTTGTCTGGATCATCGTGGTGACCAATATTCTCACCGTGGCGATCTGCTTTTTGTTTCTCAACCAGTTGGCCAAAGTCACCTTCGTCAAGGGCACGTTTTTGATTCCGCTGCTTCTCCTATTGATCTACCTCGGCGGTTTCGCGGTCAAGAACAGCTTCGGCGACATGGTGATGGTGCTGATGTTCGGCATGATCGGCTGGTTCATGGTAAAATTCGACTGGCAGCGGCCGCCGTTGCTGCTCGGCCTGGTCTTGGGCGGCATCGCCGAAAACAATCTGTTCATCGCCAGCCGCATTTATGGATATGGTTGGCTGGGTCATCCTGGAGTTTTGGTCATCGCTGCGATCATTGTGATCGGCACGGGGTTTCCCTACGTGCAGGCGTGGCGGCAGCGCCGCGCCGACAAAGCCGAAAGTATAGCCTCGAAAGTGGAGGTGACCCGCATCGTCGCCGTGCCGCCGCTGACTCGGGTCTCGCGTTCGCTGTTCGCTTTGGCGCTCGTCGGTCTGTTGGGCTACGTGGTCTGGGAAGCGAAATTCGGCTTCGGCTCGTGGGAGCCGCGCGCCGCGCTGTTCCCCTGGGTGGTCGGCTTGCCCTGCTTGATTTTGGCGATTTTCGTTCTGGTACAGGAATCCGTGCGTACGACGCGCGTGGTCAAGGTCGTGGATTTGCCGTCGCTGGAGAGCGAGCCGGAAATTGAACCGGCTGTGGAGCGCCAGCGCACCATCGCCATCGTCGGTTGGATCGCCGGCTTTTTCGTCGCCATTTGGATTTTCGGCTTCGTGCCGGCGTCGGTAATTGCGACGTTTCTTTATCTAAAATTGGGCGCCGGCGAACGCTGGCCAATCACCCTGGCGATTACCTTCACATGCTGGCTGTTTTTTTTCGGCTTATTCGACTACGCGCTCCAGCTACCGTTCCCAGATGGAGAAATCTTTAGCTGGCTGCCGGCCAGTTGGGCCAAGGGTTTGTGAGGTTGCGGTGACCGAGGACACTGTGGATTTGCTGAGTTACCTGTGGCAGCTTTTCGGCATCACGATCCCGATGACGCCGGCGGTGGTGTTACCGCTGCTCTTCATCGTCACGGTGTTTGTCGCTTATCTGGTGTATTTCGCGGCGCTGCGAATCATCCGCGGCGCCGCCAAGCGCGCCGCGCTGCCTCTCGATGCGCGCGTGCTATGGCTGTTGGAGCGTTATCTCTTCCCCCTGTTAATCGTTGGCGGGCTCTGGTGGATCCTCGATGTCGCGCCGTTGCCGCCAAAGATCGCCCGCGCCGCGGACCGGCTGCTGTCGCTCGCCGGTCTCGGCCTCGCGATCTTCATGGTCGCCAAGGCCATCCTGCTCATCCTGCGCAACATCGCCGCCCGCTACCGGCCCTTGGGCAACATTCAAGCGCCGGCGGAGTTAGTCACCAAGATTCTCCTCTGCGCCATCGGCGGCATGCTGCTGCTCGACAATCTTGGCGTGTCGCTGACGCCGCTCCTGACGACCCTCGGCATCGGCAGTTTTGCCGTCGCCATCGCCTTGCAAGACACCCTCGGCAACGCCTTCGCCGGTTTGCATATCAAAGCCGACCGGCCCATCGAAGTGGGGCAGTTTATCCGCCTTGAAGGAGGCGACGAAGGCTTTGTCGAGCGCATCGGCTGGCGCAGCACGCGCATCCGCATGCTGCCCAACAAGAGCGCGGTGGTGCCCAACAGCAAGTTGGTGCAGAGCACGATCATCAACTACGACCTGCCCGATCCGGAATTGGCGGTGCTCGTGCAAGTCGGCGTGCACTACGACAGCGACTTGAATAGAGTCGAGCGCGTCACCTGCGAGGTCGGCAGACAGATCATGCGCAGCGTTAAAGGCTCGGTGGCGGAGTTCCAACCTTTCATCCGTTATCATACGTTCAATCAATCGAGCATCGACTTCACGGTGATTCTGCGGGCGCAGACGTTCGTCGACAACTATCTGATCAAGCACGAGTTCATCAAGGCCTTGCAGCAACGCTATCGCGAAGAAGGGATTGTTATTCCGTTTCCGATTCGGACGGTGCACTTTGCCGACGGCGCAGCGAAT
The DNA here is from genome assembly GCA_041749055.1 of Thermodesulfobacteriota bacterium. Lineage (GTDB taxonomy): Bacteria > Desulfobacterota > Binatia > UBA9968 > UBA9968 > DP-20. The sequence goes on from JBGTCC010000738.1 coordinate 3,050, forward strand.
AGCGCGAGCGATAGCGAAACTTTTCAAGCGAGATTGGCGCGCACCGCCCAGCACTAACTGCAACTAGGCTTGGAGCGCAGCCGAAAAGGAGTCGGTTAGGCGATTGAAATACGTCTGCACTGCCGTCATCGGCGCCATAGGGATCGTTCTACCTAGGCTTGGCATCCCGCGCCGACCATTTCTGCCAAGCTAAGACCCTCAAGCTTATTGTAAGTGATTCTACCCTTGATGGCCGATCCCCACGCGCTGAAGGCTGCTGGGCTGTGAACTATTCTTTTCGGCCGGTTCGAGTACCCGCCGCAAATTTCTTTTCCACCCGGCCAGCTCCAGGTCTGGCGCAACTACTCAGCGAGGTCCGCAACCCATTCGCCGGCGCGCCGAGTGTAAAGAATTTGCTCTGTTTACCTCGGCGGCCGGGCGCAAACTGTAAAGTATCTGCACAACCGCTCCGCCAGCGCCCGCTCGGGCGCATCATATTTGCTGTAACCGCTTGTCTTTATGCGGCATTTTGCCGATGGCACCGGCGTTGCTCTATACCCTGTGCGTACTTAGAGAATTGTCGGTTCGGACCCATAATGCGCAGAGAGGATTTTATGCATAAATTCACTATTACCATGTTGGCGGCTTTTGTTAGCGCGGTAGGTTTACTGGCACCGCGCGATACGGCGGCCCAGGAGAAATTCTACCAGGATAAAACCATCAAAGTCATTGTCGGTTTTACGTCCGGCGGTTTTTACGACCGCTGGTCGCGGCTGCTGGCGCGTTACGTACCGAAATATTTGCCGGGAAATCCAGAGATGATCGTGCAGAACATGCCGGGTGCCGGCGGACTGATCGCGGCTAACAATCTCTACAATGTTGCCAAGCCGGATGGTCTGACTCTCGGCATGACTTCCTACGGCATGTACCTGGACCAGCTGGTTGGGCGCAAGGAAGCCCAGTATGACGTGCGCAAGTTCAACTGGATTGGCTCGCCGGAAAAGAGCGACGTTTTGTTATACATGAGGGCCGACGCACCCTACAAGTCGATCGCCGACATCCAAAAGGCCACCACGCCGCCCAAGTGCGGCTCGACGGGCACGGCTGGCACGGACTTCATCTTGGCACGCCTGCTGGAAGAGACCCTCGACGCCAAGATTGACACAGTCATGGGCTATCCGGGCGGCAGTGAAGTCGATCTCGCGGTGGAAAAGGGCGAGGTGCAGTGCCGCGGCATGACGTCGGCGCCGTTTTTCGGCCGCGAGCCGTTCATTTCGTGGCGCAAAAGAAACTTCGTCAACGTGCTGATGACCGGCGGCTTGAAACGCGACCCGCGCGCGCCCGACACGCCGACGATTTACGAAATTTTTGACAAGGAAAAGACGTCCGAGGAAAGCCGCCGGGTCGCCGATGTGATTCTCCGCGGCGGCGATTTCGGCCGCCCCTGGGTGATGCCGCCCGAGACCCCGGCAGAAATCGTCAAGACGATGCGCGCGGCGTACGCCAAGGCGATGGCGGATACGGCGCTGTTGGACGAAGCCAAGAAAGGCAAATTGGAAGTTGACCATGTCACCGGTGAAGAATTGCAGAAGCTCGCCGAAACCATGCTGAGCCAACCGCCGGCGGTGGTCGAGCGGGTAAAAAAACTGCTGCAAAGAAAATAACGCAATGTCGGTTTAACCACTTTCGAAGGAGTTATTTATGAAACTGCAAAAGGTCTCTCTAGTCTCAATGGCGCTCGCTGTGGCGTTATCGAGCGCCGCTGCCATGGCGCAGACGCCATACTACGCGGGCAAGACGATCACGATCGTTGCCGGCACCAAAGCGGGCGACGTTTACGATCTCTACGCGCGCCACTTCGCGCAGTTCATGCCCAAGTACATTCCCGGCACTCCCACCATCATCGTGCAAAATATGGCGGGTGCAGGATCGATGATCGCGGCGAATTTCGTTTACAACGTGGCCAAGCCGGACGGGCTGACCATCGGCGCGATTTTCCCGGCGCTGTATTTCGATCAAGTGGTCGGCCGCTCTGAAGTGAAATATGACTGGACTAAGTTCGCTTGGCTCGGCAGCCCGGTGACGTCGAACCACCTGCTCTACATGCGCGCGGATTCGCCGTACAAAACGATTCACGATGTGGTCAAGGCGTCGTCGGCGCCGAAGTGCGGCGCCACCGGTACGAGTTCCACTGCCTACTACATTCCCAAGCTGCTCGACGAAACCATCGGCACCAAGTTCGATGTGGTTCTGGGCTATCAAGCGGGCCAGGACATCGACCTCGCGGTGGAGAGAAACGAACTGGTCTGCCGCGCCTTCACTCTGACGGCGTTCTTCGCCCGCGAGCCCTTCGGCACCTGGCGCAAGAACAAGTTCGTCAATGTGCTGGTGCAAACGGGTAAAAAGCGCGATGCGCGCATCAAAGACGTGCCGACGATCTATGAGTTGATGGATCAATATAAGTCCAATCAAGCCGGCCGCAACCTGGCGACCTTGGTGCTCGCCGGCGGGGACTTTGGCCGACCCTATGTGATGCCGCCGAACACTCCGGCGGAACACCTGAAAATTATCCGTGAGGCCTTTGAAAAAGTGCTGACGGATGAAGCGGCCCTCGCCGACGCCAAGAAAAAGAAACTGGAGATCGATCCGAGCACCCATGACGAGTTGGAAAAACTCGCCAAGGAGGTCACGAGCCAGTCGCCGGAAATCGTCGCCAAGATGAAAACCTTGTTGGAGAGATAGTTAGACTCTGTGAGATTGAGCAACCGGGAGGTGCATCATGGTGAAATTGACGAAACGAATGGCATCGGTGCTGTCGCTGGCTTGCCTTTTCGGCGCGGCCAATGGCGCGTGGGCCCAGGACTTCTACAAAGGCAAAACTGTACGGTTCATCGTCGGCCAAGCCCCCGGCGGCGGGTACGACACTTATGTGCGCACGGTTGCGCGCCATATCAGCAAGCATATCCCCGGCAACCCGTCGATCATCGTGGAAAACATGGAAGGCGCCGGCAGTTTAATCTCGGCGAACCATGTGTACAAGCAAGCCGCCAAGGACGGCCTTACCGTGGTGATTTTCAACAATTCTTTGGTGGTGCAGAGCGCCTTGGGCGATCCGCGCATCAAGATCGATTTTCGCAAACTCGGCTGGGTTGGCGCGCCGAGCGTTGGCGTGCCGGTCTGTATGGTCATGGGTTTTACCGGGCTGAAGACTCTGGACGATGTCCTCAAGACCAAATTGCCTTTGAAGGTTGGCGCCACTCGCGCCGGCTCCGCTGGCTATGACCTACCGCTGATTCTAAACAAGACTCTCGGCACCAAGTTTGAGGTCATCAGCGGATTTAGCGGCACGGCGACCACGCGAGTGGCGTTGCAAAAACGTGAGGTCAACGCCTTTTGCTCGCAGTGGGAATCCATGCGCGTAACCGCGCGCGCCATGCTGGATGCCAAGGGGGACGACAAGCTGATTCCGTTTATCATGGGCGACCGGTGGGACGATCCGGAGGTCAAAGACCTGCCGTTGCTAAAGGACGTCATCAAGGATCCCAAGAAGTACGCTATCTACCGTGCTTGGGAGACACAGATGGATTTCCAACGACCGTTTGCCATTGCCCCTGGAACTCCGAAGGAGCGCTTGACGACATTGCGCACGGCCTTGGCCGAGACGCTCAAAGATCCCGCATTGTTGGCCGACGCGAAAAAATCCAAGCTGGTGATTACCGCGGTCTCCGGCGAAAAAACTGAAAAGCTGGTTGACGAGGTGCTGTCGATGCCGGCAGAGGCTAAAGAGAGCCTATCGTTCCTGGTGCGCAAGCCCGGGAAGTAGTAGTGGCCGGGGCGCATGAAGCGCGCTCTGAAATATTTGGCGTCACGGAATCACTAATAAAAAGAGTGCTGGCAAGGCAAATGTTCGAGGAGGTGCAATGATGAGATTCATTCCGATCCTGATCCTGTGGGCCTTGGCATTGACGTTGCCAACGGCGGCAGGCGCCGACGACAAATTTGAATTTCCCCTGGCGGTGTCTTCGCGAGTACTCGGTTTCGCGCCGGCTTGGGTCGCCGACAAGAAAGGCTTCTTCGAGCGCGAAGGTCTCAACGTTGTCGTAACCACAACGCGCGGCACGTCGCCGGCCATGCAGGCGTTGGCGGCTGAGTCGGTGCATGCTGCGTTGGCCTCCAACGATGGCCCGATCGGCTTGGTGGAAAAGGGACTCGAGCTGGCGATCATCGCCGGCGGCAGCAAGACCACGCATATGATTATGGGTGGGAAAAATATCAAGAGCTTTGAAGATTTGCGCGGCAAGGTGATCGGCTCGTCGACGTTGACCTCCGGCACGGCTTTTCTCTTGCGCCGGGTGCTTAAGGAGAAAGGGCTGGAATATCCCAGGGACTATTCACTGGTCAACGTCGGCGGCAGCGGTCCCTCTTTAATCGCCCTGAACACCGGCAACGTCGCCGCTGGGATTCTCAGTGTGCCGCTCAGTTTTCGCGCCCAGGAAATGGGCCTCAATCTCATCGGCAAAGTGAGCGACGTGTTTCCCAATTATCTGCTGTCGAGTTTTGTCGTGCGCCGGGAGTGGGCGAATCGCAACCGGCCGCAGGTGGTGCGGTTCTTACGAGCCCTATTGCAGGCGCGTAAATGGCTCGGAGAAGATCGCGAAGGCGCGGCGCAATTTCTCGCCGCCGAGCTGCAAATGAAACCTGACGAAGCGCGCAAGGGTCTCGATTACTACATTGAAAACCGCGCCTGGGAGCCCGATCTCGGCGTCGATGTCGAAGGGCTTAAAGCGGTCGTGGAGATATACGCCGAACAAGTGGAGCTGAAGGGACCGCTGCCCGATGCCAAGAAATATGTCGATATGAGTTTTTTGCAGGAAGCGTTAAAGGAACTGGGCTGGAAGTAGTTTTCTCCACGGGGGTAGGCTATGCGGAAGCGAATGCCATTGCGAAATCATCTGGTTGCCCTGGCCTCATTGTCGTTCTCATTATCGATTCCGGCCTTTGCGCAGACTCCTTTTTACCAGGGCAAGACCATCACGATTATTCAGGGCACTTCGCCTGGGGGCTCTTCGGACATGCTGACCCGCTCGATGATCCCGTTCTTGCAAAAGCATATACCGGGAAATCCCACGGTGGTATCTGAGTACATGCCCGGCGGAGGCGGCACCAAGGCCGCCAATCATGTCTTTAAAAATATCAAACCCGACGGACTCACCATCGGTCGCGTTGGCGGCGGCTTGGTCGCTAACGCCATACTCGGTGAGCAGGGGGTCTTGTACGACCTCGATAAATTTATCTACTTGGGCTCGCCGCACAGCGCCTATCACTGGGCGTTGGTGACCAGGCAGGGGGCGGGGGTAAAAAGCGTCGACGATCTCCGCTCGGTATCCAAGCTGAGAATCGGCGCCCAGGCCGTCGGCCATTCGATTTACTTCGTCGGCCGGATGTTCGCTTATTTGATCGGCATCAAAGATCCCAGTTTTGTCGTCGGCTATTCCGGTACAGAGCTCGACGCGGCGTTGGAGCGCGGTGAAATAGATGCACGCATTAATAATGCCGATACCCTGCTAACCCGCAGCCCGGAACAGTTGAAATCCGGCATGTTCGTGCCGCACGTCATCATGGAAGTTCCCAAGGGTTTGAAGCATCAACATTTTAAGAATTTGCCGGAGATCGAGAATTTTGCCAAATCGGCGCAAGAGCGAAGGCTGCTGGCAATGGTGCGCGCTTTCCGGCAATTCGGCACGCCATCGTTTTTACCACCCGGAACTCCGCAGGAGCAGGTCGAAATTCTCAAAGCCGCCATGGTGAAAACCTTTACCGATCCTGAATTCCCCGCGGAGTTCAAAAAATTTACCGGCGACGAGGCGACGCCGCTGTTGCCCGATGAAATGGCGAAAGCTTTGAAAGAGCTGCCGCGCGACCCTGAAACCCTCGCGCTGTTCAAAAAATTAAACGCCGCGGAACCGCTGCCGGCGCGCTAACGCGGGCAACGGTTCTAATGATCCAAATCGTGCGCTGTGCCAGGCGCGCCGCGCGCCCGGCAACCAAGGAGACCCGAGATGAAGACACAAAATTTGTTACGAATTCTCAGCTCGGCGCTTTTAATTCAATGGGTCGCGCTGCCCAGCTTTCTCGCCGCACAAGACGATTTCTACAAGGGTAAAACCCTCACCATTATCCAGGGCCGCGCGCCTGGCGGCACGGGGGATATTCGCGCCCGGACGCTGGTGCCGTTTCTGCAAAAGCATATTCCCGGCCATCCGACGATCGTTATGGAGTACATGCCGGGCGGCGGCAGCCGCAAGGCGGCCAATCATCTATTTAACTCGGCGAATCCGGATGGTCTTACCATCGGCAACGCGAGTTCCGGCATGGTGAGCGCGGCGGTATTGAAGACCACCGGCGTGTTGTACGACCTCGACAAATTTCTCTATCTTGGTTCGCCGTTCAGTAAGCACCATGCGGTTTTCGTTACGCGTAAAGAACTTGGCGCTGGCAATTTGGCACAACTCCGCGCAGCCAAGAGCATTCGTATCGGCGGTCAATCGGTGGGTTTTTCGACCTACAACGAGGGGCGTCTATTCGCCTATATTTTGCGTTTGAAATTCCCGGTTTATATCACCGGTTTCGCAGGAGCCGAACTGGACCCGGCGCTAATTCGCGGCGAGATCGATGGGCGTGCCACCAGCGCCGATAGCGTGCTGCGGCGCAATCCCGATTGGCTGAAACAACAAGCCGTCGATTTCCACGCCATCATTGAAGTGCCCGAGGGCGAAAAGCACTCGCAGTTTGGCAAATTACCCGATATCGGCGCTCTGGCATCGACGGAGCTTGAGCGCAAGGTGGTCCTGATGCAACGCGCCTTCCGCGTCACCGGACAGCCCTTTATCGCGCCGCCGGGATTGCCCGCCGAGCGCGCTAAGATTCTCCAAGACGCCTTTCGCAAGACTTATAGCGACCCTGATTTCCAGAAAGAATACCATAAAATGACGCGCGATGATCCCTCGCCGCTGATGCCGGAAAATCATGAAAAAGCGATCCGGGATATTCCCCGCGAGCCTGAAGTCATCGAGGTTTTCAGCCAACTGATCAGCGCCGGACCGTTGCCGACGCGCCGTTAGAAGGGATTTACCATGAAGCTACGAATAACTATCCGACAATTCACAATTACGGCCTTTGCTATGACAGTCATTGCGCCGGCATTGGCATTCGGCCAAGCGAATTTTTACCAGGGCAAGACCCTCCGGATCATTCAAGGACGCAGCGCCGGCGGTTCGGGCGACCTGCGCATCAGAGCCATGATCCCAATGCTGCAAAAATACCTGCCGGGAAATCCGACCATCGTGCAAGAGTACATGCCGGGGGGCGGCGGGCGAAAGGCGGGGAATTACGTCTATGACTCCGCCAAGCCCGACGGACTCACCATCGGCAACTCCGGCGGCGGCATGGTGGCGAGCGCGGTGCTCGGCGAGACGGGCGTGCAGTACGATCTCGACAAGCTGATCTTTCTCGGCTCGCCCTATAGTTCCACACATTATTTCTTTCTGACCCGGCGCGAGGTCGGTCTGACGACGCTCGACAAATTGCGGTCAGCCAGCGGCGTGCGCATCGGCGCGCAATCGGTGGGGCATACCATTTATAACGTCGGCCGGCTCTTCGCCTGGCTCTTGGACCTCAAGGGCGCGAAGTTCATTACCGGGTATTCGACGCCGGAGCGCGATGCGGCGTTCATGAGCGGCGAACTCGACGCTTTCGGCACCGCGGACGATCATCTGATGCGCAACCGCGATTGGATCGATGGCAAAAAAATCGATCTTCACGCCGTCATGGAAGTGCCGAAAGGGCTCAAGTATCCGCAGTTTACGCAACTCCCCGAGCTCGAAAGCTTCGCCAAATCGGACCGAGAGCGCAAGGTGCTGGCGATGTTTCGCAATTTACGCCTGACCGGTTCGCCGTTCTTTGCGCCGCCGGGAACGCCTGGGGCGATCGTCAACATGCTTAAAGAGGCGATGACGAAGACCTACAACGATCCGGAATTTCGCAAAGAGTATAAAAAATTGGTCAGCGATGAACCGACACCGCTGCTGCCGGACGCCAATCAGCAGGCGATTCGCGAGCTGCCGCGGGACGCTGAAACCATCGCGCTGTTTAACAAGCTCGCCGGTCCCGATCCGTTGCCGGGGCGATAATCCCTGTGGCCGTTTCAAAGTTCACAGGTTCAGTTCATTGAAGCGATTGAAAGGAAACCGATTATGAAAAAGCTCAAGATTGAATCATCCATCAAAGCCGCGCTTTTGGCCGGCGTACTGAGCGGTCTATCGCCGGTGATCGCTCATGCTCAGGATAATTTTTACGCCGGCAAGACGGTTACTCTAGTGGCCACCACGGCTCCCGGGGGCACCGGCGACCTCCGGGTAAAAGCGATGATGCCGTTCTTGAAGAAGCATATTCCCGGCAATCCCACGGTGGTGATCGAGTACATGGACGGCGGCGGCGGCCGCAAGGGGGCGAATCACCTTTACAAATCGGTTGCGCCAGATGGTCTGACAATCGGCGCGGCGAGCGGCGCCATCGTCGGACTGGCGATCATGGGCGAAAAGGGCGTGTCCTACGATCCGGACAAGTTCATTTATCTCGGCACGCCGGAAAACGAAAACCACGC
>JBGTCC010000739.1:0-2105 GCA_041749055.1 Thermodesulfobacteriota bacterium
GAGATAACATAAGGAAAATCGGAATCGACATAGTCACTCGTCCACAGAAAGGCGCTATCCATCAGAAGATCGAGTGTGAAGGGCGTCGGACGCGGACCGGGTGACAGGTAACCGCGGACCTTGCTGCCGATAACGTTTTCGATCGCCGCGACGGTTCTGGCGAGAGATGATTGTTCTTCTTCGCGCGACGTGAACATCGGCGGAAATACGGCCATGTCCCATTGATGCGCGGCAACCTCGTGCCCGCGATCGCGGCTCGCGCGAACGGTCGCCGGGAAGAGTTCCGCGGTCAAGCCGTTTGTTGGGATTGTCGCCTTGACCCCGTGCTTGTCCAGTACATCGAGCAGCCGCCAGATGCCGTGGCGCGCGCCATATTCACGCACGCCGAGCGCGAGAAAATCGAACTTGTTTTGATGATCGTGGCGGTTTTGCAGATCAACCGCCATCGGACGTTTGCGGTGGCGCGGTACAGACTCCCACTCGTTGAGAATGAGAATCTGCACCGCCATCGTCACGCCGTTCGGCCAGGCACGGAACCACTCCGGGCGGAGCGGAATCTGTGGGCGCAAATCCCATTGATAAGATAAGATGATCGGATCTGACATCACAAATAACACATTCTGACGCGAGTCGTATCGCCGACCTGTTCGGGGTGACAACCTGGTCAGACTTTTACTTCATCTCTTTCACCGCGCCGCTGCAAGCTTCTCCCGCCACTCAGCCTGCTTGTGCACCGTCGTGGTAATCTCGAACTTGCTGTCGAAATAATGCTTGGTCGGATCGATGGGGACGCGCCAGCGGACCTTGCTGTAGAAGTTGAGCCGTAAAAAATTCTCATCTTCCGGCGGGATGCTGATCACACTGTGTGAAATGCCCAGCGGGATGATGGTGATCTCGCCCGGCGAAACTTCGACGTTTTCGAATTCGGACAGATCGAGCGCATCGCCGCGGAACTGAATCCGCACTTCCTCGCTGCGCAGCGCCCGATGAAAGGCGAATTGCTCGTCCTGCATGTTATAGGTGCGTACCCGCATATTGGCCGATTCCATCAGCGGCTGGGTGCCGGCGTCTTCGCGGCCCTTGCCGACGATCGCCGTGAAGTGATCAAAGGCGCGCAGCTTGCGGACCAGACTTCCCGGCTTGCCGCGTCCTATTCCGGCGACGCCGACGAGCGATTCATAATCACGCTCCACAACCGTCTGGTCATCCGGGCCGTCGTCCCAGAAATGCATCTTTTCCGTGACCTGTCCTTTGCTCGGCGCTGTCGTCCCCTGCGGCGCGGTCCAATTGGGACCGCCAATACGCTTGACCTCGAAGCCGGTTTGGCTCGTGTACTGGTCCTCGTTCATCACGTAGTCCACCGCCTCGTGGCTTTGGCAGAAGTAGCGCAGGCTGTCATGGCCGCCGATGGCGCGGTGGGCGATGCCGCCCGGGACCAGCATCACTTCGCCGGGCTCCATCTCGTAGACGCCGAATTCGGTTTCCACTTTGCTGCTGCCGCAAAACTGGAAATAGACCATGTCCGAGTCGACGTAGCGGTGGAAGCTGTCCTGCGCACCCACCACGCTCTCGACACCGATGCGATGATATTCGTTCTCGAGGATCACCAACGATTGGTTGGGGATGCTGAGCATGTCGAAGGGACGAAATCGCGGCGTGTAATGCGTGCTCTTCGCCGTGCCCATCAAACCGGCCTTCCGGCGCTCCGCCCACGCCGCCAGCCCTGGCCTGGGAAAGTCTTTCCAGGTGGTCATGAATTCGCCGATCTGTTTTTGTTTGTAGACCTTTTCTTCCGCCGCTTTGGTTTCTGGTCTCCGATACATGATTCCTCCATGTGGGCCGACTCGGGTGAGTACGAATATGAAGCTGAGCTACCGAAGCGCGGGCGGCTTGTCAAGGCGACGTTGCGCCGGCGACCGTTCGGCGACGATGGGCGCCATCGCTAGAGGCGATCGATGATCCCGAGGTCGGCAACTTGGCAAGCAACAACGGCAAACCGGATCGCCTGTTGTCGGCAGCGCTCTAACCGCGCGTCAATTTCCCGCCCGGTAGGAATTTCCCGATCGATGTGATTTAGGCTCGCCATTCCGCCACCCGCGCCGTTA
>JBGTCC010000740.1:0-4430 GCA_041749055.1 Thermodesulfobacteriota bacterium
GCCGAAGAGGCCGAAGGTGAGGATCAGCATGACATCTTTGAAGAAATCAAAACCGAGCTGGAGACCCATGCACGGATTGAGGAAACCGTCTTTTATCCGGCGGTGGAGAAATTCGAAGAACTAAAAGACATGGTTCTCGAATCTCTCGAAGAACATAAACAGATCAAGACTCTGCTGCGAGATATGGACAATCTGGCTTCGGGCAGCGAAAAATTCGAACCCAAACTTCAGGTCCTGATGGAGAACGTCGAACATCACGCGGAGGATGAGGAAGAAGGAAAAATGTTTCCGAAAATTCGCGCGCTCATGGATAAACAGCAACTTGAACAGCTGGGAGCCGAACTCGAAGCAGCTAAAAAACAGCGCCCAAATCAACGCAAAGCCAGCTAACGATTCCGCACGACCCCCACGTCCCAGGGAGGGATTTCATAAATCCCTCCCTGCCCGCCCTGCCAAGCAATCTGGCTTTCCCCGAGCTTATTTTTCCGGAATCGAAATGGGATGGGCTAGATGTCAGACGCGAAGGGCGATGAAAATCCCAGGGACCGATTCAAGCACGCGCCGGATAATTCGCAAACAGCGTTATTGCTCGTCGACGTGATTAACGATCTGGATTTCCCAGGCGGAGAAAAAGCTATTGCAACAGGCTTTGCCCATGGCCGAGGCGCTTTGTGCACTCAAATCGAGAGCTAAACAGGCGGGGATTCCGGCCATTTATGCCAATGATAACTTTGGCCGCTGGCGTTCCGATTTTCCCAACCTGGTCCAGTATTGCCTCGGCGAAAACATTCGCGGGAAACTTGTTGCCCGACGGCTCGCCCCCGAACCCGACGATTACTTTATCCTTAAACCGAAACATTCCGCTTTCTACCAGACCAATCTGGAGACACTGCTGAAATACCTCGGGGTTCACACGGTGATCGTCACCGGGATCGCCGGCGATATCTGCGTACTGTTTACCGCCAATGACGCTTATATGCGCGATCTGAATATAATCGTTCCGCCTGATTGCATCGCCTCAGAAGATCTAGAACAGACCCAACTCGTGCTGGCGTTAATGCATCGTGTGCTCAAAGCTGACATCACACCTTCCCACCAGATTATGCTTGATTCGCACGCCAGCAAGCGACAATGAGAAAGAGAAATGACAATTCGGGGAAAGGACGTTTCGCCGCGAGGTCATCTCGGCCGCGGTTGAGAGACCATTCTCATAAATAATCCGGCGCAGATGCTGTCTCCGCGCTCCGTCACTTTGTAATGCCCTCATTTCGACAATCGCTGGTAGGAAATGCTTGTCGTTCACTTCAAATCTCCGCGACCGATATGCCAACAAGAATTTTGAGAATCCGATTGTCCTAGCAGCGCAACCCATCCTGGGCACCAGGTCTCCCTCCGGGATGAACGACAAATATTAGGCAAAGTTTTCGATTCGTATGGAATGGTTCAATCTGCTGCAGTGGCCGGCGATGGCAACGAATGTGATCGCCGCCTGGCTGATTGCGTCGACGCAAAAAATCCGGCGCCAATTCGGTTTCTGGTGCTTTCTTGCAGGCAATCTGCTATGGGGATTCTGGGGCTGGCATGAACAAGCATGGGCAATTGTCGTGCTGCAAATTTTCCTGGCCGGCCTAAACATTCGCGGCGTCAACAAAAATGAAAATAAGAACAACTAGCATAGGGCTGACTCATTAAGGAGACAAACCCGACGGACGCAATAGAATGCTTAAACAGGATCATTAAATCGTCAAAATTTTTTGACCAGGCTTAAAAGCCGACGAGGAAAAACAGCTTAAAATATTCGACCAGATTAGGACCGAGTTCGGGTAGGGAGGCAACTTTCTGCTTGCCCTGTATTTGGCTGGTTTAAGTCCTGCCGGCAGCCGTCCATGTTCGCGTTTAAAAGCGCTTCGAGCAGCTTAAAGTCAAGGGGTTTTATCAGATGATAATCAAAACCGGCCCGACGCGATAGTTCGCGGTCCTCATCTCGCCCCCAGCCGGTTTGCGCGATCAAGATGATATTCTTGAATGCGTCCACTTTTCGGATCCGGCGCGCCAGTTCCAACCCGTCAAAGCCAGGCAAACCAATATCAATCAAGGCAAATTCAGGAACGAAGTCTTTGAGGACTTCCAGCGCGCTCGGCCCGTCGTATGCCGGGCGAACGTCGCACCCGAGGATTTTCAGCAACATGCCGATGCTCTCCAACTGATTGCGGTTATCATCGACGACTAATACTCGCCTCGACAATGATTTCTCATGATCGGCGCCATTGCCGACAGTGATGCTCTCGCGCTCGCCGTTACTGGTGTCTTCGGCTAAAGGCAGCCGCACGATAAATTCGCTGCCTTTGCCCTGCCCTTCACTCAAGACCTTGATGCTGCCGCCGTGAAGCTCAACGATACGCCGCGCCAGCGTCAGTCCAATGCCCAGACCGCCGTAACGGCGCTCCTTGCCGCTATCGGCCTGAAAGAACATATCGAAAAGGTGCGCTAGTAATTTTGGGGCGATGCCGATACCCGTGTCTTTGATCGAGACGATCACTTCCTGGGGCTGGTCTTTTTCCGCTCGAGGGACGGGCTCTGCCTTCAAATGGATCTGGCCGCTGCCTTCCATATACTTGGCCGCGTTATTCAATAGATTGGCGAATACTTGCACCAATCGGGTCGGATCGCCGTTGAGCGTTAGATTTTGCTCCGGCAGATCCGCCGTGAGCTTATGTTGGCCCGCTTCGATCAACGGGCGGCTGGTTTCGATTGCGTCACGAATGACTGCGCGCAAATCGGTTGGCTGTTTGCGCAGCTCTAAAATATCGCGAGTGATGCGGCTGAGGTCGAGCAGATCTTCCATGAGCCGCGCCATGTAACCCACCTGTTGGTCGATAAGATTGCGGCACCAGTCAAATTTCGAGTCACCCGGCCGGACCGATTTTAGAATTTCAACGGCGTTTCGAATCGGCGCCAACGGGTTGCGTAATTCGTGGGACAATGTGGTCAGGAATTCGTCCTTGCGCCGGCCGATCTCTTGCAAGGCCTCTTGCGATTCAATAATTTCGGTAATGTCCGGCGCGCTGCCGATGAACCCGACCATGTTGCCGGCGTCATCGAGAATCGGATTGCCGCGCGACTCGAACCAGCGCCATTGACCGTCATGTCGGCGCAGACGCACGCGCTGGTGAAACGTCCGGCGCTCGCGCAGTGCCGTCTGGAAAGCGGCGTCATAGGCGGCGCGGTCGTCCGGATGAACGATCCCAGACCAGTCAAAACCCGCCGCTTCTTCACTGGCGATAGCGAAATATCCCAAGTAGGTGCTATTCAGAAACGTTGTACGGCCCGCCGTGTCCGTCAGCCAAACCATGATCGGCGAGCTGTCCACCATCGTGCGAAAGCGCTGTTCGCTCTCGCGCCGTATGCGGGCTATTTCCAAAAGCGCTTTGACCCGGGCGATCAGCTCGCGCGCGCCGAAGGGCTTGACGATGTAATCGTCGGCTCCGGCGTTCATTGCTTCGATGAAAGATTCTTCGCCTGCGCGAGCCGACAGCAGGATCATCGGGATCGTGCTGGTCTGGCGATCCTCGCGTAGCTTGCGCAGCAGCTCAAAACCATCGAGTTCCGGCATCATGACATCGCTGAGCACGAGATCGGGTCGCTGCGCGCGCGCGACATCGAGCGCCTGGGCGCCATTTTCGACAACGGTAACTTTCCAGTGCATCTCCAGTAGACGCCTGAGATAATTACGCATTTCCAAGTTATCGTCGGCAATGAGAATTCGTTCCGATCTCGGCGCACTCGACCGCAGCGTATCGGTTACGGCAGAGGCGCCGATCGGCAGCGATAACGTCTCGACTTGATCGCCATCGGGCAGCCAGCGCAGCGCTTCTTCGACAAACGGCGCCGCGCCGAGGGCGGTAGAGCTCAAAGCCCGCCGCATGGTCAGCCGGTCTTGCGGCAGGTGGTCGGTTCCCTTGGGAATACAAATTGTAAAGGTTGTGCCTTCGCCGAGAGCGCTTTCGACATTCAACTTGCCGCCGTTTAGTCGCACAAGCTCCTGCACCAGCGCCAGCCCAATACCAGAGCCCTCTTGCGTGCGCGCGCGGCTGGCGTGTACGCGGTGAAAGCGGTCAAACAGATGCGCCAGCTCGTCATCCGCGATGCCGCTGCCGGTATCGCGCACGGCGAAGACAATGCCGTCGCCAAGGGCCTTTATCGAGACCTCGATGGCGCCGGTGAACGTGAACTTCAACGCATTCGAAATCAGGTTGAGAACAATTTTCTCCCACATGTCACGGTCTACATAGACCGGCTCGTCGATCGATGGGCAGTTGAGGATGTAAAGCAGGCGGGCACGGTGCACAGCCGAACAAAAAGTGCTGGCAATGTCGCGAGTGAGAATTCCAATATCGACCGGCTCATAGGTGGCCTCGATGCGTCCGGCC
>JBGTCC010000741.1:0-2452 GCA_041749055.1 Thermodesulfobacteriota bacterium
TCTCTTTCACGAGGTCGGGGACCTGACCGCGCGCCGGACGCACTTCAATCTCGGGGTCGACGAGACCGGTCGGACGGATGACCTGCTCCACGACGTCGCCGCGACAGGCTTTCAGCTCGAAGGGCGCCGGCGTCGCCGAGACGTAAATTGTCTGATCGATCATCGCCGCGAACTCGTCGAAATTGAGCGGCCGGTTGTCGAGAGCCGACGGCAAGCGGAAGCCGTATTCGACCAAGGTTTCTTTGCGCGAGCGGTCGCCGCGGTACATGCCGCCGATCTGCGGCACCGTGACATGGCTCTCGTCGATCATTAGGAGAAAATCGTTGGGAAAGTAACTTAACAACGTCGGCGGCGGCTCGCCCGGCTGGCGCCCGGTCAAGTGGCGCGAATAATTTTCAATGCCAGGGCAGAAGCCCATCTCCTCGAGCAGTTCGAGATCGTAAAGCGTGCGCTGCTGCAAGCGCTGCGCTTCCAACGATTTGTGCTGCTCTTGCAGCTCCTTTAAGCGCGCTTTCAGCTCCGAGCGAATCGCCAACACCGCCTGCTTGCGGCGCTCTTGCCCGGTGACGTAATGGCTCGCAGGATAAATCGTCGCTTTGTCGATCCGCCTGAGGATCTTGCCTCGAATCGGGTCGATCTCGTTGATCGACTCGATGGTTTCGTCGAAAAACTCGATGCGCAGCGCGGAACGGTCTTCGTAGGCGGGAAAGATTTCAACGATGTCGCCGCGCACGCGAAAAGTGCCGCGGTGAAAATCGTAATCGCTGCGTTGATATTGAATATCGACCAGCTTGCGCAGCATTTGGTCGCGATTCACTGTCGCGCCCTGTTCGACGTAGACCATCAGATCGAAGTAGGCTTCCGGCGAGCCCAAGCCGTAGATGCACGACACGCTGGCGACGATCAATGTGTCGCGCCGTTCGAGCAGCGCCTTGGTCGCCGAGTGGCGCAGCTTGTCGATCTCGTCGTTGATCGACGAATCCTTCTCGATGTAAGTATCGCTGGCGGGAAGATAAGCCTCGGGCTGGTAGTAATCGTAGTAGCTGACAAAGTAGCGCACGGCGTTTTCCGGAAATAGCGTGCGAAATTCTTCATAGAGCTGCGCCGCCAGCGTCTTGTTCGGCGCGATCACCAGGGTCGGCCGATTGACCTGAGCGATGACGTTAGCCATCGTAAAGGTCTTGCCCGAGCCGGTAACGCCCAACAACACCTGGTGCCGCCGCTTGGCCGTTAGTCCCATGACCAGCTTATCGATCGCCTGGGGCTGATCGCCTTGAGGTTGATAATCGACCACCAGCTTGAACTGTCCGCTATCCTGATCGCGTAGCATGGAGCTGGGAACTATCTCGTCTGGCTGCCGTAAAGCTTATCGATAAAGCCGCTCTTATCGATTGCCGTGAGGGTACGCGCATCGATAAACTCCGCCGGTTTATATTGGGCATACTTGGGCTGGCTTTCCGCCAGATGATCCAACACCGCCTGCACCGCGCTGTCAACGGCATAGGGTTTCGCCGGCATTTTTGCCGCCCACTCCCAAGACTCGGTCAAACCTTCCGGGTCCTTGGTGCCGAGGAACTTGCTAAGAATCCTGGTGGTGTCATCTTTGCGCGTCCTGAATAGATGAACGCCACGCACGATCGCGCGCATCGCGCGAGCCGCCAGCTGGGGATTTTTCTGCAAGAGAGAACGGCGTGTCGTGATCGTCGAGCCCTGGTATTCGAGCTTCAAGTCGGTCAAGTCGACCATGAAATTCATGCCCGCCCTGCGTGCGAACAGCGTCCCCGGCGGCGATAGCACAGTGGCCGCCACCCGGTTGGTACTAAGCGCGCCCCACATCACGTCATTGCTGCCAAGGGCGAGCAGTTTGACGTCCTTATCGGCGTCCAGGCCGATATGTTTCAAGGCGAAGCGCGCGCTCTTCTCATAGGCATCGCCCGGCCGCTGAATGCCGACGATCTTGCCCTTGAGATCTTGCGCGCTTTTAATCTCCGGGCGCGCCACCAACACCATGGTGGCATAACGCGAGAAGCCGCCGAGCATGACGATATCGCGATTCTGTGTCGACACTGGAATCATCAGATATGCCGACATGATCGTCATATCGACTTCATTAGCCGCCAATGCCATCGGCGCGATGGACCCCGCAGTGTGGATTATCTCCGCGTTGATCCCTTCCTCGGCGAAAAATCCCGCTTCCTTGGCGACGAACGGTACCGAGTGCGCCACCGCACGGGCGGCGTAGCCGATACGAAGCTTTTCGGTTTTGGCTTGTGCCGAAACCTCTTCGACCGAACCCGCCACTAATAGGCAACCAATTATCGAGCCGACAAGCAACTTCAAGGTAGATCCTCCGCTGTGGTATACCAGGACTTTAGATAATGATGACGTTGAGAAGAATAACAAGACCTTTGGGACGGAGCAACGACGACCTGGCATCACTGCGCGAAGATGA
>JBGTCC010000742.1:0-2664 GCA_041749055.1 Thermodesulfobacteriota bacterium
CACTCCACGACGTGCACGAGCCTCAATCGGCGAAGGCGTTGATAACGACGTCGCAGCGGCTGGCCAGCTCCGCCAAACCATCCGACTCCATGCGGCTCATCTTGCGTTTTGCCACCAGTTCGATTTCGGCATGACGTGCCCGAAGAAATTCGCCGATGAATTGCAAAAACTTGTCGGCGTTGGGCTTGTTGTTATCGAGCAAGCCCACGCGCCGGCCGGCGAGGTTTTCGTAGCGGCGCGGCGCTAGTTTGCTCGCTTGCTTGCGTGGAACCCCGGTCGGATCGACGATTTTAATGACGTTTTCCATCATCAGTCATCCTTCTTTGCGGCGAAGCGCTGCTCAATCGAGCCATGCGATCAAACAATACTCAACATGCGCTCGATCGGCAGCCGCGCCCGCGCCGCCTTGGACAGCGGATAGATATTACCGACTTCGGTGGCCATGATCACAACTTGCTGGGGCGTGTCGCGGACGAACTGCACCATGCCCTGGGTCGAGCGAAACTGCATCATATCCGCCGAGGTTTTGCCCTGGGCCATCTGGCGCATGCAGGCGCTGGTGCAACCGCACTCGGGATGCACGACCA
Source organism: Thermodesulfobacteriota bacterium (assembly GCA_041749055.1). GTDB lineage: Bacteria > Desulfobacterota > Binatia > UBA9968 > UBA9968 > DP-20. Next base: position 588 of record JBGTCC010000742.1, read on the forward strand.
CGGCGGCGTCGGGGTAGAGTTTGCGCTGCTGCTCGACATGGTAGGGCCGAATGCGGTCGTGGACATGACATGCGCCCATCATCAGCCACAGCCGGTCGACGGACTGCTTTTGCTGCTCCAATAGTTTCGCCGCGTAGAATCCAAGATAAACATCGGGAAGAAAAGAATCGGCTGGTCGGCTTGGGAATGTTGCAACACATGGAGAATGACCTTGGCGGCGTTGGCCGACGCGCAGCAGTAATCGCTCTCCGCTTTCACGTCTACATAAGTGTTGACGTAACTGATGACGATGCCGTCCGGGTGTTCGCGCCGCCACTGGCGAATCTTGTTCACGTCGGCGTGCGCGGCCAGAGAACAGAGCGCGCCTAAATCCGGCGCCAGCACCCGCTGGCCCGGCTTTTTCAGGATCGCCAAGATTTCATTCATGAACAACACCGACGCTTCGATCAAGACATCGGCCTCCGAGTCCGCGCCCTTTTGCGCGAGGTAAAGAGAATCTCCCACCGCATCGGCAACATCCTGAATATCGCGCGGCGCGTAGTTGTGCGCCAGGATGTAGGCGTTCTTCTCTTTCTTGAGCTGGGCGATCTCCGCCAATAGCGCGCGGTGCTCCTCCGCCGGCAGGTTGTCCGGCTCGGCATCTTCTGGCACCGGCGGAATTTCGATCGGCAGGGAGAGATCGACCTGATCGATCATCTCAATCGCCTGCTTCGCCGGAAAAATATCGCCGGACATCGGCATGTCCATGGTTATCCTCGGTTTCTTGGAGCGGCTTACTCTAGCAGTGAATTTGACCCGCTGTGGCTTACGAGCAAAAGCCCGTCGGAGTAGTGGACCGATGCGATACCCTTCGCTCCACTACTCCATCACTGTAACACCCCAGGCATCGTCACCCCAACGGCTTCAAGCCGTAAAACCGCTCGGCATTGCGATGCAGCACCGCGTGCTTGTCATCGTCGGTGAGATGCTCATTCTCGATGATCTCTTCGATTTCATGTTTGCAGTATTCGTTGTTGACCTCATGGGGGAAGTCGCTGGAAAACATGAACGGTTTGTTGCCGACGGCCTCGACCAGGTGATGCAGCCCTTTTTCGGTGCCCTCGCAGCCGACGAAGATGCGCCCGGCTTCGACATGGCGGCGAATATAGTCGCTGACCTTTTCGCCGGCCTTGAGCTGGAGATACTCGCTGCGCGGATCGTACTGGATATGGGTCTCCCAACCGCGGTCGAATCTTTCCAAACAGGTTTGCAGCCACGCCACCCCGGCCTCCATGAAACCGATGCGCAGATTGGAATACTTGTCGAAGATGCCGTTGAAGATGATGCCGGCGAAGGCCACCATTTGGCCCACCGCATGACCCAAGCCGTTGATCGGCGCGTAGGGCGTCAGCCAATCCATCCCCAGCCCTTCGTGGGCGCCGCCATGAACGCCGATGCAGCAGCCAAGTTCGTTGGCAGCGGCGTAGAACGGCCAATATTCTTTGTCGCCGAGGTGCCCTTTAAAACCGGTGGACGGCAGCATGACGCCGCAGAATTTGAGATCGGTCACCGCGCGGCGCATTTCCTTGATCGCTTCCGCCGGCTCTTGCAGCGGCACCAAGGCCAGCCCTTGAAAGCGCGGGCTCTTTTTCAAATAGGTATCGGCGAACCAGTTGTTCCACGCCCGCGCGACATCGACGGCAAATTCGCGGGTGATCACTTTGCCGAAGGCCAAGCCGCCGGTGCTGTAAAGCACGGCACGCTCGATGCCGACATCTTCCATGAACTCGAGCCAGCCGTCTTCGCGCACCGGCTTGAACGCGCCGGGGACCAATTGATAGAGCGTCGCCGAATGCAGGTGATCCAGCGGCGGGAAAATCCGCCCCTTGAAGCGGCCACTCTTGATGTAGGGCTCCGGCATATACTGCAAGAGCGCATCCCAGTCCTCCATCACATGACCGTCGCCATCGACCACGGGGATTCCATTGCGTGCCATAACTACGCCTCCTAATTCTTTATGGAGAATTTACCTTTCTGTATCGCAGTATCGCTACTGCAATCAATGGCTATTGCAGTGACATCGGAGCAGCTTGACTGG
>JBGTCC010000743.1:0-3336 GCA_041749055.1 Thermodesulfobacteriota bacterium
CGCCGGCGAGCTGAAAGTTTTGCAGCGCGTCGGCGCCGCGCCGGATGTTAGACTGGCCTGCCAGCTCCGGCCGACGAATAATCTCACGGTGACGCCGCTCCTTCCGGCCCATGCTCAGGCGAGTGCGGGGTATGGGCAGCCGGCCTATCTCGCCGGCCAGGAACGCATGATCGCCGTGATGTTCGCGGATATCCGCTCGTTCACTGGCATCGCCGAAACCAAACTGCCTTACGATCTAGTATTTTTCTTGAACAGCTATTTCGCAGCCGTCGGGGCAGCGATCGCGTCCAGCGGCGGCATGATCGATAAATTCGTCGGTGACGGCGTGATGGCGCTGTTCGGCGTCGAAAGCGGGCCCGAAGAAGGTTGCCGCCACGCGCTCGCCGCCGCCCAGGCGATGATTAATCGGGTCGACGAACTCAGCGGAGCACTCGCAGAAGAACTCAGCGCGCCACTGCGCATCGGTATCGGCATTCACTGCGGGCCGGCGGTGGTGGGACGCATGGGCTATGGCGAATCGATCCACGTCACCGCGATTGGCGACACGGTGAACGTCGCCAGCCGATTGCAAGACGCAACCAAAGAGTTTCACTGTCAGTTGGTGATCTCGGAGGAAGTCGCCAATCAGTCGGGATTGAACAGTGCCGGCCTGCCGCGCCATGAACTTACCGTGCGCAACCGGCGCGAGGCCCTGGCAGTTTTTGCCGTCGAGAATATCGCCGAGCTAGCGACTCCGTCGAAGTCGACGATGTTGCGCAAGGGATGATTCACGGTTGCCCCGGGGATCCGCGGATTTTCGCACTGCGTCAATCACAGTCCGGTTCCCGGCAGAGCGAGACCGGTTGTGGTATCGCCGAGTACGGCGCCATGGTCGATGCCGAGTGTTTTGATCCAGCGCTGTTGGCCGAGAGTGAGGCCGATGAAAAAACCGAGCTCGACCAACTCAGGAGTGGAAAAATGTCGATGCAATTTTGCCCAGAGCGCGTCGTCGGCGATGTCTGAGTTCCAAGCGATCGCGCTGGTGTAGGTTAGCGCGACTTTCTCCCGCTCGGTGAATTTGTCCGAGTCAGCGAAGTTGAGCAGCTCATCATACTTCGCTTCAATGAGTCCTTGCCGTCCAGCCTGGACGGAGCGCTGCACGCCTCAATATTGGCAGTCAATCGATTTCGAAACGTAAACCCGGCAAAGCTCTTTGAGGGCGTGGTCGACGACGCCGTTGCGGAACGTGAGTTCCCACGCTTGCGAGAACGCGCGGATGACCTCGGGGACGTTGGCTCGCACGGCCTGGCTCTCAGGGCGCGGCGTGCCTTCACGGCGCGCGCGCTCCAGATAGCCTTTAATCTCTGGGTCGGTAACTTTATCCGGGTCGACATAGGGAATGCGTGGCATAGACAACTCCAATGCCTGGCGGGCTTGCCGATTGTCAATAATTGTTGAGACGGGTGTTATGACGCTTGGGCTTGCCATTCTTTTAGGATCTGATTGAGCTGTTCGCGGATTTCCACTTCGCTCTTGGTCAAATCCATCGGTTTGCCGAAGGGTTGCGGCACGTCGACGCCGCTCGGCCAGTAGACTTCCACCGAGTTGCCGTCGGGGTCGCTGGCGTAGATGCTGACGGTGTTGCCATGGCTGACGCAGCGGTTGATCGGCACCTGCTGGTCGACGAATAGTTGGTAGAAATCCTTGACGTCCTTTAACGTCGGACAGCGAAATGAAATCTGCTGCAAGACGTTGACCTTACCATCGTCGTCGCGCCCAGGCGCCAGGTAGAGTTCGTGGTGCTCGACGCTGCGATCTTGGCTGGTCATGAAGACGGCGCCGCGCGGGCTGCGGTCGCTGACGGTTAAACCGAGAATGTCGCGGTAGAACGCCACCGAGCGTTCCATATCGCGCACATGAAAACCCAGATGACCGAGGGATGTGACTTTAGGCATAAGCTCTCCTTGGTTCGGGGGATTGTTAAATGGCGGTGCCGACGATGTCAATGGTCGGCTTTAGCGACGTGATCGTGTTCGTGCTCGTGTACTCGCATTGCCGCGGTTAGTCATGAGTTATGAAAGGGTCCGAACCTACTTGCGCCGCCGTCGGCGGATTAATTTGCCACCGATGGCGTTGATGGCTTCTTGCAACTCGCCCACTTGCAGCAGTCGGCAGACGCCGTAAAAGGTCGCGGTGGCTAGGACGACGGCAATGATGACCCGGGTGAACTCGAGCGCCAGGCCATGCATGGGCAAGGCGCCGGCGCTTTCATTGGCGATCCATGCGACGACGGCGAGGGCCGCTGAGGCTAGCGCGATTTTCACGGTGGTGACAGCGAGCGTGCGGCCGGCCAAGCGACCCAAGCGGCGGCGCATTAACAACGCCAGCAAGAGAAAATTTACCAACGCCACGGCCGAGGTGGAAAACGCCAAACCGACATGGCCGAAGGGACCGACCAACAGTGAGTTCATGACATAATTCACGGCGATGGAACCGAGGCTGATCAGCATCGGCGTGCGCGCGTCGCCCAGCGCGTAGAACGCCGGTGACAACACTTTGATGGCGCCGTAGCCGGCCAGACCGACGGCATAGGCTGCCAAGGCGTTGGCCGTCTGGGCGGTGTCGAAAGCGGTGAACTTGCCATGCTCGAAGACCAAGGCGACGATCGGTTGCGCCAACACCGCCAGGCCCACCGCCGACGGGATGCACAGGAGAAACACCAGCGCTAGCGAGTGCGCCAGGGTTTGGCGAAATTCGTCGTAGTCTGGATTGGCCGTGCTGCGCGACAACGTCGGCAAGGTCGCGGTGGCGATGGCGACGCCGAACACGCCGATGGGAAACTGCATGAAGCGAAACGCGTAGTTGAGCCAGGACACCGGGCCGTTGGCGATGGCGCCGGTGGCCGGATCGACGATCGCCGAAGCGAAACTGGTGTTGACGAAAACATTGATCTGCACGGCGGCGGCGCCGATGATCGCCGGTCCCATGAGCCGGAGAATCTGCCGCACCCCCGAGTCGTTGACGCTGAAGTCGGCCCGGTAGCCAAATCCGCAACGGCGCAGGCTCGGCCACTGCACGGCGAATTGCAAAAAGCCGCCGATCACGACGCCGTAAGCCATGCCGGCGATGGGACTCAAACCGATGGCCGGCCCGATGAGATATCCCAGCAGTAAACCGCCGGCGATGGACCCGATGTTGAAAAACGCCGAGGCCAGCGCTGGCATGCCGTAAATATTGAACGCGTTGAGCATGCCCATGGCTTGCGCCGCCAGGGCGATCAGCAAGAGAAACGGTATCATGACGCGGGTCAGCTCGATGGTGAGTTCGGCTTTGCCTGGAACAGCGTAGAATCCCGGC
>JBGTCC010000744.1:0-2196 GCA_041749055.1 Thermodesulfobacteriota bacterium
ATATTTGCGGCGGCGTTTGCATATTTTTCAATATCGAAAAAAGCAGATCCGTATACTGGTAGTCGGGGCTCCAGTAGACGGGGTAAACGTATATTGCTACCATGCAATACATGCCAGCGGTCCTCCTCGCCCACGCTAAGGAATTCCGCGACGACGGTTCGATTATTGAGATCGTCATCTGGGAACTCCCCGAACCGCTGGCGCTGAGTACTCACCGGTACAAGTACCGCTTGTTCTATGGCGCAGCGGGATCCAGCCGGATTCGGTACGATAACGAACAGGGCAAGGGGGACCACCGGCATATTGGAGAGCGAGAGGAAGACTATGTCTTCACCACAGTAGAGCAACTGCTCGAAGACTTTAGGTTCGATATCGAGGGCTGGAGGTAACTTATGAAGGCGATAATCGAGGTAGCCCGCAAGGGTTCAATTTTTCGGTCTGTTGCACAGCAGATGGCCGGCGCCGGGCAAGGTCGCTCGCCCGATTTACATTTGAGTTTTGAGTCAGCGCGTGCGCTTTTTGCTGAACTCACTCCCGCGCGGCTTGACCTGCTAGATGTGCTGCGTCGCGTGGGCCCTTGCAGCGTCTACGCACTCGCCAAGGCGGCGGAGCGCAACTATTCCAATGTGCACACCGACGTGTCGCGCTTGGTGGAGCTCAGTCTGGTGGAGCGTTCCGAAGAAAATGGTTCGGTCTCTGTACCGTTTGAATCAATCGAGATCCTCGTTGCACTCGCCCAGGTTGCATAGGCTGTTGTGACCGAACCAGCGCTTGAAAGCCTAAGAGTTTCCCTTAATTTCACGCCCACGGTTGGGACACCACATCAATTAGCCTAGCAACTCCAACGCTGTCGCCGCATAAATCCGCGCGGCATCGCGCACTTCCTGCAACGACACAACTTCCTGATCGGTGTGGGCAAAGCGCAGATCGCCAGGGCCGAACATGATCGTCTCGATGCCGCGCTGATTGAGATAGCCGGCATCCAAAGCCGCAGGTAAATAAACGACTTCGCCGTCTTGTCCTTTCAAAAAGCGTGTACCGCGGCGCACGGCTGCTGCAACTTCACAATCGGCGCCAACCTCGGACGGGTACATAAACGCGCCGCGCGTGACTTCAACCAACCACGGCGACATATCAGCCACGGCGTCTCGAATGGAATTCAAAGCGACGTCTGGATCATCACCTGGGAGTAGCCGCCGGTCAAGGATGATCCGGCAAGTGTCCGGCACGGTGTGGCTGATATCGGGGGCGCTCTTGATCTGCGTCACCGTCAATGTCGCTTTGCCAAGGCCAGCGTGTTCGTTGCCGAGCGCGAAACGATCGAGACGCTCCAAGACTTTGCGCGCGCCGTCGACGGCGTTGATGCCGTCACAGGGCATGCTGCTATGCGCCGACTTCCCGCGCACGCTGATCTCGACATCGATCCGGCCTTTGTTGCCGAGGCAGACGCGGTTGGCCGTTCCAAGACCGACGATGCCGGCGTTAGCGGTAATCCGATTATTTTCAAGAACAAATTTAGCCGCATCGTGACGGCCCGTCTCACCTGCCAAGCTGACGGCGAGAATTAGCGGTGCACGCAGCTTCACCTCGGCTCGCGCGACGATCGCTGCCGCATACATCATCGCCGCCAACGCGCCCTTCTGCTCGCAGGCGCCGCGGCCCACCGCACAGTTACCGGCAATTCCGAAAGGCGCGCCGTCGACGATCGCGCCCGAAAACGGTTCTTTCATTCCGCCCGCCGGAAACGTCATGGCGTAGCCCATGAGCAGCAATTCCGGCTCACCGGTATTCGCACCAGACTGCCACAATAAATTCCCCATGCCGTCGAGCGCCGCTGCGCTTCCGGTGAGAATTTCCAACCGGGGCTGAACAAATTCACTAACAAACTTTTTCAGATTGGGATCGGCTTCCTGAAGTTCCGTCTGCGGCGACGGTGCGCGGAGCAGATCGACAAGTAACTGAAAGATCTCGTCATCGTTGGCAAATTGATTCGCGATTCTGATCGCTTCTTCAGGAGTCATCTGGAATCTTACGGACTAGCAGTTAAGCGGAAGTAATTTTCAATCCGTGGCGTTCTTCCCACCTCTCCCTCGACGGGAGGGACTGAGGTGAGAGCGCTAAATAGAATTTCCCCTCACTCTAACTCTCTCCCGCAAGGGGAGAGAAAACAAAGAGATGGGCGACCGCCGGTGGCCC
>JBGTCC010000745.1:0-5446 GCA_041749055.1 Thermodesulfobacteriota bacterium
GGCGCCATCAGCGCGGCGCCTTCTTTGCCCCAGTAGCCGAGCGCGTACTGGATGATCTGATCGGTGACCTCTTTGTAACGTTCGCCGACAATGACATTGATCGCCGCCTGGCTGCCGACGAATTGCGACAGCGGTGTGACCATGATCGGGTAGCCGAGCTCGGCGCGCACCTGTATGGTTTCTTCCAGCGCTTGGTCGATCTTGTTTTCCAGGCCGACTTTTTTCAGCTGGGAGCGCAGGTTGGAAATCATCCCGCCGGGCACCTGGTGTTGGTACTGCGAGTAGTCGTATTCCACCGGCGCGCCGATGGGAAAGCCTTCGCGCTTGGCGATGTAGGTGAAATGGTCGGATACCGGCTTGAGCAATTCTTCATCGATCAAGGTTTGATAGCCGAGCGCGCGCAGGTTCTTGGCGACGTTGAATAACGATGGATTCGACGAGCCGTCGGCCAGCGGCGGTAGCGCAGTGTTGACGATCTTGATGCCGAGCTTGACCGCTTCGAGGCAGCAGAGCGGACCGAGACCGGTGGTGCAGTGGGTGTGCAGCTCGATCGGAATGCCACTAGCGTTGGCAAACACGATTGGCACCAGCGTCTGCACGCGCTCTGGCGTGAGCAGACCGCCGGGGTCTTTTAGGCAGAGTCGGTTTACTTTCAACGACGCCGCCTGGCGCGTGCGCTCGGCGAAGTATTCATCGGTATGTTTGGGCGAGACGGAGTAAATGATGTTCAGCACCGGATTGATGCCCACGTCACGAGAAACCTTGGTTTTCCACTCCCAGCCTTCCAGTTCGTTCCACTCTTCAGAGATGCGCGCTTCGCGGATGCCGTTGGCGGCCATCCGTTCCATGAACAGGCCGTACATGGAGCGTGGCGTGATGTCGAAGGCGCTAAAGCGGCCGGCGTTCAGGCGCAGCGGCGTGTTCTTGATCCGCTGGCTGACCAGCTTGACCCGCGCCCAGGGATCTTCCTTCAACTCGCGCACGCATTTTTTCAAATGCGAGCTGGAGATCAGTTCAATGGCATCGAAACCCGCGCGATCCATCGCTTCGGCGACCGGCAACATCATGCCGGTAGTCATGCTTTCCGCCCACAGGCTTTGATGGCCGTCGCGAATGGTGGTGTCGACGAAGCGTATACCGTCAGTGGTCATGATGGATTCTTGGAGTACTGGAGTGATGGAGTACTGGAGTATGGGTTTCGGACCCCAACACTCCACCACTTCAATACTCCATCACTCCAACTTTCTTTACAGGGTCAAGCCGAAAAACTTCACGGCGTTGTCCAGCATGATCTTCTTGCGGATCTCGGGTTTCATGTTGACCTGGCCGAACTCTTCCAGCCAGCGCTCGACGCCGATGGCGGGCCAGTCGGAGCCGAACATCGCTTTGTCTTGTAATAGCGTGTTGATGTTGTGCGTCAGCTCGGCTGGAAAATATTTCGGCGCCCAGCCGGACAGATCGATGTAATAGTTGCCCTTGTGGCGGGCGACCGCCAAGCTTTCCGCAGTCCAGGGCCAGGTCGGATGGGCGCTGATGATTTTCAATTCGGGAAAGTCGGCGGCGACTTCATCGACATAGATGGGCTGGCTGTATTTCAGTTTAATGCCCATGCCGCCCGGTGTGCCGGCGCCGGCTGCCGCCATACCGCCGTGGAACAAAATCGCCATATTTAACTTGGCGCATTGCTCCCAGATTGGGTAGAAGCGCGGATCGTTGGGGTAGAAGTGTTGGCGCGCCGGATTGAGCTCGCCCATGCCGCGCAGGCCCAGATCATGGCAGCGTTTGACTTCATCGATCGCCAACTTGCCGGTCCATGGATCGATGGCGCCGAAAGCGAGGAAGACATCGGGATGTTTTTTGATCGCGCTGGCGACATGGTCGTTGGGCACCGGTGTGAGACCGGTGACGGTCTCGTCGCGGGTGTTCATGATCACCGCCATCATTTTGCGCGCCCGGTATTGATCGGCCATCTCATCGATGGACACCGGCGGCCGTTCGCGGCCGAAATAGCGCGCCATCTGCGCGGTGCGGTCACCTTTCGCTTTCTGAGTGGTTTCATCGGATAGATGCACATGAACGTCGATCGCTACAATGTCACTTGCCATGGTCTGATGCCTCCTGATTAAGTTTCATTTCTTATTGCACTGGCGCGGCTGAGTTTCAACCGTGTCTCAGGCGCTTTCACCGGCGCGTTTTTGCAGCGTGACGGAGAAATTCGCCGTCTGCACATGGATTTGTCGGTTCTTGGTGCGCTTCGTCAGTGCTTGCAGCAAGTTCACCAGCGGCTGTTCGGAATTCAAATACTCCAGTGGGCGCTTGTTGGCGCGCATGATATCGATGTCTTCTTTGCCGATGATCCAGCGCAAGAGTAATTCTTCGTCGCTGGTGCCTTCGGCGCCGATGTTGCGGCGGATGTCGTCGGGGGAGGGTTCATCCGGCGTCCACTTGGCCCACTCCTTGGCCCGCGGCCGGTCGAGGATCTTGTCCTTGACATCCGGATGCATGTCGCGGGCGCCTTCGGCACCGGCGTGGCCGAGGGCGAACTTGATCACCTGGTCGGTGACTTCTTTGTAGCGGTCGCCGACAATCACGTTAATCGCCGCCTGGCTGCCGACGAACTGCGACAGCGGCGTGACCATGATCGGATAGCCGAACTCCTCGCGTACCTTGATGGTTTCCTCCAGCGCCTCGGGAAATCGATGCTCCAGGCCGACCTTGCGCAACTGAAAGCGCAGGTTAGACAGCATGCCGCCGGGCACCTGGTGTTGGTACTGCGAATAGTCGTATTCCACCGGCGCGCCGATGGTGAAGCCTTCGCGTTTGGCGATGGCAGTAAAGTGGCGCGACACCGGCTGCAAGACGTCTTCGTCGATGTCGGTCTTGTAGCCGAGGGCGCGGGCGTTCTTGGCGACATTAAATAAAGACGGATTCGATGTGTCATCGGCCAGGGGCGGCAGCGCGGTGTTGATCGAGCGGATGCCAAGCTCCATGGCTTTGATGCAGCAGAGCGGCCCCAAGCCGGTGGTGCAGTGGGTGTGCAGCTCCACTTGAATTCCGTTGGCGTTCTTCAAGATGATCGGCACCAAGGTTTCCATACGCTCCGGCGTCAGCAAACCGCCTGGGTCCTTGAGACAAAGCCGATAAGGTTGGAGTGATGCCGCCTGGCGGGTGCGCAGGGCGAAATATTCGTCGCTATGTTTGGGCGAGACCGAATAGATTAAATTTAAAATCGACTTCATGCCGGCGCGGTGGCATTCGCCGACGCGAAACTTCCAGCCTTCGTAGTCGTTCCATTCGTCCGAGATGCGCGCTTCCTTGATGCCGTTGGCGAACATGCGCTCGACGAAGAGGCGGTACATGGACGGCGGATTGTATTCGAACGTATTGACCCGTCCGGCGATCAGCCGCAGCGGCGTTTTGGTTATTAATTTGGCTACCATCCGGACGCGCTCCCACGGGTCTTCTTTCAGATCGCGCACGCTTTTCTTCAGGTGCGAGCCGGATATCAACTCGATGCCTTCAAAGCCTGCGTCATCCAAGTTCTTGGCGATCGGCAACATCATACCGGTGGTCATGTTTTCCGCCCACAAGCTCTGATGCCCGTCTCGAATCGTGGTGTCGACGAATTTGATGGTTTCCATGGCCCCTCCCGGCGCAATTGAGATTTCCAAGCTCTCACTTTAAATAGCATGAAGATTACGCAATTTCATGAACCTGTTGGCTAAAAATCGTTTGAACCCTCGATCGCCTCCGTGATAAGTCGGTGGCGGGTCAATCGCCGAGGTTCGAGGTGGTTTTTTTCTCGTGTTTACGTTGAGTGGGGAACAAGCGGTCCGACAATCTTAATAAATTGGTTTGTGGCTGATCATCAGCCAGGAAAAGAGCAAGCGATGAAACTGAGTAGTGCGTTGAGCCAGTTGCTCTTCGTGATCGTTTTAAGCGCGTTGGGCGGGGGTTCTTCATTCTCGGCGGATGCGCCTTTCTATCGGGGTAAAGCGCTGACCGTATTGATCAACTTCGCCGCCGGCGGGCCGACGGATATCGAAGGAAGACTGGTGGCCCGTTACCTGGGAAAACACCTGCCCGGGCAGCCAACGATCGTGGTGCAGAACATGCCCGGCGCCGGCGGCGTGACCGGCACTAATTACCTCGGCGAGATTGCCAAAGCCGACGGACTGACCCTGGGCTATTTCACGGGTCAATTTTTCAATCTTCTAACCGCCGATCCCACTCTTAGAGTCGATCTAGCAAAATTCGCCTATATCGCGAGCATCGAGGGCGTCGCGGTTGCTTATATCCGCAAGGACGTCGCGCCGGGCATCCAGGAACCTAAAGACATTATTAAAGCGAAAAGTTTTAGGGCGGGCGGCTTGAGCCTTAACAGCGCCAAGGACGTACGCTTCCGGCTCCAGCTCGATATCTTAGGTGTACCCCATCAATACGTGACCGGGTACAACTCTAACTCGGACGCGCGGTTGGCCGTCGAAAGAAATGAAGTCCAGTTTTTCACCGAGGGTACGCCCGGCTATCGCTCTCAGGTGCAACCGCGCATGGTGAAAGACGGTATGGTCGTTCCCGTCTATGCCGATGAGCTGGTGACCGCGGAAGGGGAGTTTCGCTCGAGCGCCGAGGTGCCTGACATACCTTCTTTCTCACAGCTCCATCAGCAAGTATTCGGCAAGCTGGGTTCGGGAGCGCTGTGGGAAACGCTGAAAACGATCAACCTGACGCACGCCATGCAGCGCATTGCCAAAGTTGCACCGAACACGCCCGCGGAAGCCGTTACCGCCCTGCGACAGGGATTTTCACAGCTGATCAAAGATCCGGAATTCATTCAGGAGTTCAAAAAGGTCACGCGCTCCGATCCAAATTTTCAAGTAGGCGGTGAAGCGGACAAACTCATAAGAAAGCTGGCCCAGGCATCGCCCGAGGTAAGAGCTACGATTAAAAAATATACCGAAAGCAAGTGATTCCACCTGGCCTTCCTGAAAGTGGATGTGGTCTCGTTTCTAGTGTATTACTCGCAACGAGGGATCGTGCCTTGAATGTTGCCCGGAGTTCGGCCATGACGATTCGACTAAAATCGATAGACTAGGGCCTGCTTCCAGAGCGGGCGATCGGCGAGGTCAATTACTTCAAGAGCGACATCATGTTTCGATCGCGGGATGGACTTCTTCCAGGTGGGATAGTGTTCGTCAAAATGTTCGGCCTCCTAGGACGGAGTACGACATGGCGGCAGCTCTTCACAATTTAACGATGATAATCTAAGTTCATCTCTTTGGTTCTGTTGTCGCTCCATGAGCTAATTGGCAGCCACGTTGAGTACCACGTCAGTAGTTAAATTGAATCGACCGTCCAAGCAGCCAAAATGGTCCAATGGAACAACTGTGCACCACCATTGATTTGACATTGGAGCCTTCTGCGACTCATAGCGGGGACCTTCGTA
>JBGTCC010000746.1:0-2563 GCA_041749055.1 Thermodesulfobacteriota bacterium
CGGGTTTGTTGAGCCGCCGATAATTAGGATTAGGGCAACCAGCACAATTTTTCGAACGCACATAATTCCTCCTGGAGTTGTCTATTCCCGGCGTTGGCTTCTTTGGCCAACCCATTGTAGAGATTGTCTCGATTACCATGATGCAGCGCGAAGATACCTCAAAGACGATATTGAATAAAAGCGCCACGGCGGAAATTGCCGCGGCAACGGGGTCAGCCGGCGCATCGTTTGGGCGCCAGGTAGCGCCGGTATTTTTTCTGACGGCGATCTTTTTTCTCAACTTCATCGCGCGGGTGATTCTCTCGCCGTTGTTGCCGACGATTGAAAAGGAGCTGGCGATCGGCCATGGCCAGGCGGGCTTTTTTTTCTTCTTGATCTCCGCCGGTTATCTCTCGGGTTTGCTCGGTTCGGGATTTCTCTCGTCGCGCACCAGCCATCGGCAGACGATTCTCCTCTCCGGCACCGGTGTCGGACTGGCGCTGTTCCTGCTTTCCGGATCGAGCAGCCTGTGGGCGATGCGGCTCGGATTATACGCCTTGGGATTGGCCGCCGGGCTCTACATGCCGTCGGCGATCGCGACGATCACCGCCCTGGTCGATCAACGCCATTGGGGCAAAGCGATTGCGATTCACGAGCTGGCGCCCAATCTGGCGTTTTTCACCGGTCCGTTCGTTGCTGAACTATTTCTCCGCCACTCGACCTGGCGCGCCGCGCTGGGCGTGTTGGGATGCGCCTCGGTGCTGATCACCATCGCCTACTATCGTTATGGGCAGGGCGGCCGATTCGCCGGTGAATCGCCGGCGTCGAATGCCTTCGGTGTGCTGGTGCGCACCTCGGCGTTTTGGATCATGCTGGTTCTTTTCGGCATGGGCGTGAGTTCTACAGTGGGGATCTATGCCATGTTGCCACTCTATCTGGTTAGCGATCGTCATGTCGAGGCGAGCTGGGCGAACACGGTGACCGCCTTGTCGCGTTCCTACGGGCCGGTGTTCGGCATGCTCGGCGGCTGGGCCTCGGACCGGCTCGGGCCGAAGCGGACCATGGTGGTGAGTTTGATCGTCACCGGCGTGCTGACTTTGTTTTTGGGATTCGTTGCCGACAGTTGGATCAGTGCTGTGGTGATCATCCAACCGGCCCTCGCCGTGTGGTTTTTCCCGGCAGGCTTCGCGGCACTGGCGGTGATCGCGCCGCCACAAGCGCGCAATCTCGCGGTCGGCTTCACCATTCCGTTTGGCTAATTGATCGGCGGCGGGGCGATCCCGACGTTTATCGGCATGATGGGAGACGCCGGGCTCTTTGCGCTGGGCTTCACCATCACCGGGTTGTCGATCACCGCCGCGGGCGTACTGGCGATGTCGCTCAAGCTGCCGCGCACGATCAAGGGAGGAGCGCACTAGTTTTCGGTTGTCAGCGGCGCACCGGCTGTTCTATAAACCGTCATATGAAGTTGGCCGAGTTCGCTGCGAGGATTCGCGAGAGCGACGAGATCGTGGTTTTTACCGGCGCAGGGATCAGCACCGAGTCCGGCATTCCGGACTTTCGCAGCCCCGGCGGCATCTGGACGCGCTACCGGCCGGTGACGTTTCAAGAATACATGACCAGCGAGTCGGCGCGCATCGACGCGTGGAAGCGCCGCCTGGACGGCTGGGAGCAATATAGAAATGCCAAACCCAACGTCGGCCATCATTTTATCCAAGCGCTCAGCTTGAAAGAAAAATTGATCGGCCTGATCACGCAAAATGTCGACGGCCTGCACAGCATGGCCGGCCTAGCCGAAGACAAGATCGTCGAGCTGCACGGCTCGAACCGTAAGATTCTGTGCATGGGCTGCACCAAGGAATTTGCACCGGAGCCGATCATCAATAGCTTGGTGGGCGACTTCGCCTCGCCCAAATGCGATAGCTGCGGCGGCATTCTCAAGTCGGCGACGGTGTCCTTCGGCCAAGCGATGCCCGAACAGGCGATGCGTGTAGCTCAGGAATGGACTGAGCAAGCGGAAGTTTTCATCGTCATGGGCTCGTCATTGCAAGTTCAGCCGGCGGCGTCGTTTCCCGTCGCGGCGAAACGCAATGGCGCGCTGTTGGCGATCATCAACCGTGAAGAAGGGCCCCTCGACGCCATGGCCGATTTCGTTCATAACGGTTCGATCGGCGAGTTTTGTGGCAAATTCGGCGAGATGATCGCCGACGGGTGAATGGGATCGGAGTGTTGGCCGCAAAGAACGCAAAGGAAAAAAATTCACCGCAGAGACGCTGAGGTCACAGAGTATTGAATCTTTTTCGTTCTCTGTGTGCTCTGCGCCTCTGCGGTGAGGTTTCCCGGGGTTTCAGCACAATGAAAAAAAGAAATGGAGGCCGGCATGGCTGACTGGAAGATGATTGACGCCGATGGGCATATTCGCGAGGTCGAGAGCGATGTCTATGAATATCTGCCGGAGTATTACAAAGCGCGGCGCGAGGCGGTGATGTATTTCCCGTTGTTGCCGCATCATGGCTGGCACCGGCAGGCGGGCCGGGCGGGGATCGGCGCGTCATTCTTGATCCCCACGCTGGCGGATTGGCAG
>JBGTCC010000747.1:0-4014 GCA_041749055.1 Thermodesulfobacteriota bacterium
GACGTCCAAGCCATATTACGCGGCAGATCGAACTCCTTCATGATGTAAACCGGATCGAATTGGATATCTATAGAAGTATAGGCGGCGCGGACTTTAGGCATCGAGTATGCGTGGCGATCCCGCGTGCATAGCATCGGCCATAATAAGCGTCGCCGTCCCACTATTTCCGTCGAAACAAATCATCCGCCATCCGTGAAGCCACCCCTTCCCGTTTCAGCGTCTCTTCATACTCCACACGGATAAACGGATCTTCCTCGTCGTAGGGGATCGCCGTGCCGCCGTCGCGCACGTCGATGGCGCCTTCATCGATCGCTTTTTCTCCCGGTCGGCCCGGTTGTTGGGCGCGGTGGTTGTTGGGGCCGTACCAACCCAACAGGCGCAAGGGCTCTTTGCTCACGCCGAAGTGCTGGTGGAACCAATCACCGCTCATCGGCGCGGCGCTGACCATACCGACGTGATCGTAATCTTGGCGGATGATTTGGTCGCGATGGCCATTCTTCCATGGCGTGAGACCGTATTTCACTGGCCAGGTGTACGTGTAGCCTTTGCCTTTGATGCAGACCAAGACGGCGGCCGACGCGTGCGCATGGGCTTTTGAATAGCGGCCGTTCTCGTGCTCACCGATGAATTGATAAAAAACATTCTCGGTCATGCGCGGTTCCATGCGCCGGTAGCCGGGCGAGCGACGGTTGTCCAACTGCAACTCGCTGTTGAAGACGTCGGGGATGAGGTTGGTCCGGCTCATGGCGAGGCCGCGCAGCGGATCGGGAACGACTTCCTCGTTCGGTTTGAAAAAATCGTCGGCGTCGCTGTAGCGATCTTTGAAAACGTAGGGACAGTTGAAGATGAAATCACTGTTGCGCACCAAGTTGACCCTATTCGGCGCCGTGGTTGCCGCCAGCAACACCGCCGGTGTCGACCGGGCGTTGACCACGCGATGCCAGGCGTTCATAGGGATCGAAAAGAGCGAACCGGTCTGCCACTCAAATTGATGCTTGCGGGCCGTGCCGTCCACCCACACTTCCGTGGTGCCGCGCCCCTCGACGACTAGATAAATTTCTTCGTACATATGACGCTCGGCCTTGAGCCCATCGGCGCCGGGAATCTCGACGACGTAACAACCCCACAGCCCTTCCGTGCCGTAGAGCTGAATGAACGTGCCCCGGCCACCGAGCCGCTTCCACGGCTTGAACGGAAGTTCCTGCACCCGCTGCGTGCCAATCCCCCGGTAGATCGGCACGCCTTCACTCTCCATGAAGTTATCGTACGGCGAGTTGGGCCGGTTCCAGCTGCCGATACCCGCGTTCTGTCCTTTATCCGGCTCTTGCCACTGGGTTGGATTAGAAGATTCTTGCGCCATGAGACTCTCCTGATTTGATTGAATGTTACTGTTTCATTCGGGGTTGGTTGAAGTTTCCCGGCCTAAGGTCAATCTCAAGTTCGTCATGCCGGCGAAGGCCGGCATCCAGGTTTATTTTTGAGCGAAGTTTTCTCGCTTTATCCCCGGCAGTCGGCCGACTGATCCGGCGCATCCGCGAGAGCTGTTTCTCGGAAAATTTTAGTCTACCTTGTCTATTTATACTCCATAACCGCGAGAGATTTAAGGCGACTCGATCCCTTTTCTTGACTCGCGCAACCAGATCGAGGTAGCGTTGAGTAATACCAAACGGGTAATTGATTGACCAGATCAATTCGTTCAAGGTTCAAGGGTTCAAAAGTTCAAGGTCGGATTCGGAATATATTCTAAGAGTTGCGGGAGTGGGACAATGGCTGCAAGCGGAGACACCATTTACGAATGGGACAAAAACCCGCGCATGCCGATGCCAGTGCCGCCGGCGCAAAGCTGCGATTGCCAGTTTCACATCTACGGCGATCCGGCGCAGTTTCCGCCGCGGGTTAAGGCGCCTTACCCACCGATTGAAAGCGCGACGTTCACCGAAGCGCAACGTATGCACGAGGCGATTGGCTTCCGTCGCGGCGTCATCGTTCACAGCGCGATTTACGGCAGCGATCATCGCCTACTGCTGCACGCCCTCGAAGGCCTGAACGATAGCGACCGCTACCGCGGCATTGGCATTGTCGACGATCGAGTATCCGACAAAGAATTAGAACGCTTGCATGCGGCCGGTGTGCGCGGCGCACGCTTCAATTTCGTGCGCTTTTTCGCCATGGAGCAGCGCGAGGCCGAGGTCCGGCGCTCGATGGCGCGCATCAAGGAACTCGGCTGGCACGCGCGGCTGCATGTCAATGGCGAGGACCTGCTGGAGAATTCAACTTTGCTCCGTTCGCTCAAGGACATCCCGATGGTAATCGACCATTTCGGCCATGTCGGCTTTGAAGGAGGACTCGACCGGCCGGTGATCCGCTGGGTGCTCGATTCGCTCAAGCTGGACAATTGGTGGGTGATGGTCTCCAACGGCAATCGCGATTCGCATATGGATAGCGGCTGGGACGACGCCCTACCCTACGGCAAAGCCTTCATAGAAGCAGCGCCCGACCGCATCGTCTGGGGCACCGACTGGCCCCATCCGCAATGGAAGAAACGCATGATGAACGACGCCGAGGAAGTTGAGTTGCTATATCGCTACGTTGACCGCGACGCCGCGCTATTGAAGAAAATCTTGGTAGACAATCCGGCGCGGCTGCACGGATTTAACGAGTAGCACGACGCGACGCAGTTAAGTGACGCGCCGTGCCTGTCACCCGAGCCGAAGCGAGTGGTCTGCGATAGTTTTCTCCTTTCCGTCGAAATAACATTTTTGCCTTCCCTTTGCGCCTTGGCGCCTTTGCGGGAAAATTCCGAATCTTTTTTGCGTTCTTTGCGACCAATACTCCGATTCCGAACCGTTAGTTTACCGCCGACTCCAACTTGTAAAACTGCGCGGCATTGCCGCGCAGGACCGCCTGCTTGGCCGCGTCGCTGATTTCCTCGCGCTCCTGGAGTTCGTGAATCTCCTTCCGGATCGTCTGCAGGTTCACTTCGTGCGGGAAGTCCGACGAGAACATGAACGCTTGCTCACCCGCAACTTTGATCGCATAGGCAAGATCGCTTTCACCGCCTTCGATCCCCACCACCAAGCGGCCCACGCGGACTAGCCCGAAAATGTACTCCGCGACGGTTTGTCCCTCGGGCAATTGCAGTAGTTCCCCGCGCGGATTGACCGGGGTGCCGGCCTCGAAGGATCGTGACAGACGTTCGAGAGCCATGAGAAACCACAGCGGACCGCCTTCCAGATAAGCCACTCGCAGTCCAGAGAAACGTTCGAACAAATTGTTGAGCACCATCTCCGCCAGAGCGATCGCCAGCGACATCGGATGGCCGATGGCGTTGGCGCCGGTGGACACGTTCATGGTTTCCATTCCTAAGTCCCAATGGCCGCCGCCGTGCACGACGACGGGAATACCCAAGCGCGCCGCTTCGCCGTACACCGGCCAGTAGGGCTTGGCGCCGAGATTCAAATGCACGCCGGTCGCGGGAAATAGCACGGCGGCCATGCCCAAATCTTTGTGAGCATGTTGCAGCTCCGCCAACGCCGCATCGGCATCATGCATCGGTAACAGCGCGACGCCTTTGAAACGTGAATCGCGCCGCAGATAGGTCTCCGCCAGCCAGTCGTTGTAAGCGCGCGCCGCGCCGCAGGCGTAGTCGCGGTCGACGATGCGGCCAATACGTTGGCCCGCGGTGGGAAAGAGCACCGCGTGCTCGATCCCCGCCTCCTCCATGAATTTGATCCAGCCCTCGGGACCGGGGTTTACAAACCGGCCTTCGGCGTTGGTCGCGAAGGCCCCCGGCGGCGTGCGTGTCAAGGAATACTGAATATGGCTGTTGAGTGGAAACACCCCGCTGCGTAGCCGTGCTCCGGTCGCGCTGTAAGGAAAGTGCCGGGCGATCCCATCGCTGTCTTCGAAAATATGCCCGTCGCCGTCGATGACTTTTAATTGCTGTGTCATGGGTTTCTCCTCCGCCGACGATTTTGCAAACCTCGCGTGAATAGTTTGGTTGAGACATGGGTG
>JBGTCC010000748.1:0-3684 GCA_041749055.1 Thermodesulfobacteriota bacterium
CTCGTCGACAGTTTTGATCCCTGCGCGTCGGTGCATCAGCAAAACGTTGCGCTGCTTACCTGTGCTCGGTGCACCGACATAGACGAAAGTTCGCGGATCGTAAGTGGCTCCCGGCGCGCCGAAGTACGGCGCTTCCAAGTACGAGGAGATCACCATCGACATGAAGCTGCCGTCGGTGGGTCCCTTGCTGAGAGCCAGCATCGCCGGGATGCCTTGTCCACCGGTTTTGTTTTGAATCAGAAAAGTTGGATTACCCGGCGTGTACTTCGCCAGATACTTGGTCAAAGTTCGCGCGATGCGATCCTGCCTGCCGCCAGCCGGGGCGCCGACCTGGAGAATGATGGTCTTGCCTTGAAAATACGGTGTTTCAGCGGCGTCGGCATTAGCTTGCGCCGTCAGTAAGGCGAAAAGAAACAAAACCGGGAGATTAGTCGTCTTCATGGCAGAATCACCTCATGGCTTACTCAATAGTTGCGCGGCACCGCTCGACTCCCTTATTGTTTAACACACCTTAGGTTTGGCGCACCAGTAAATCATCCTTGACAGTGTACACGGCGGTGGGCGATATTTCGCGCGTTGTTGAACCACTGAACAGCGAGATCGAATGCAGTCGGAACCATGGCCATCTAACCGAGGATAGCGGAGGCACCGTCCTGACAAAAGTTTATTTTATCGCAAGTGTTTTCGTAATTGCTTTAACGTCACTGTGGAATACCGCTCAGCTCTCTTTCGCTCAAGATTTTTACGCAGGCAAAACCATTCGCATAAACGTCGGCTTCCCGGCGGGCGGCGGCTTCGACACATACTCCCGGATCATCGGCCGGCACATCGGTAAATTTATCCCCGGTAATCCGGCAGTCGTAGTCGATAATGTCACCGGCGCGGTAGTCGCTGGCCTTTTTAAACTCGATGCTGCGACCATCGCGAAGATGTCAGAGGTTCTCAAATAGACATGGCCCGCCAGGGAGGCGTTAGAGATTCTCGGCGACATTATAGCATCGCCGCACCCGCCCATGCTTTTAGACCTTTGGGTTGCGTCCTTTTCTCACTAGCGATAACTTCAATCAAGTATACGCTCCCCAAGGAGACTAATATGTTTAGAGATAAAATCGGAGCAAAAGATATTGACAAAATGGACCCCGAATACCGTGATCTCTTGGCGCGGGTCCTGACAATCCAGGCGGATTGCGAGATCGGCGGGCCGCATCTTTATGTCAACGATATTTTGCCTTCCGCTCCCAGCAAGATCGACCAATTGCTGGTGGCCCGCACCGCGGCGGAAGAGATCGATCATTTTCGCAAGATAGCTCGCGTCGCCGGCGATATGGGAGTGGATGTGTCCGAGGTGCTCAGCCGGCCTAATCAAGAACGCTACCTCGACGCTTTTCGCGGAATCATAAAAACCTGGGAGGATTTTTCCGTCTTCGGATTCTTGATCGACCGTGTGGGTCGTTACCAGTTGGAAGAGTTTTTCGACTGCACCTACACGCCGCTCGAAGAAATTTTGCCCCAGGTTGTCAAGGAAGAACTGGGCCACATCGGATACGGTGAAAGTAAAACCGCCGAACTTGCCGCGGCGGGAGACGAAGGGAAAGAAAAAGCCCAGAGGGCCGTGGATTTTTGGTATATCAAGGCGCTCGATATGTTCGGCCGCTCGGATTCCACACGCGACCAACGCTACATATACTGGGGTTTGAAACGCCGAAGCAACACCCAGGCGCGCGAAGAATACATCCAAGAGGTCGATCCTCTGATTGTAAAGATGGGTTTGAATGTGCCGGACACATTGGCCGGGCGACAGTATTTGTAGCGTAGCTATTCATCGAAGGCGTTTCGGTCAATTAAATACTCCCGAACCGTTTTCTCACTTGATTTACTCACTGTTCGCGATATATCCCGCCTAGCGCAGAATTACGCACCGCTGCGCTCGATCCGAGCGCAGCGGTGCGCCGATTAGGCTAGAGCTTCTATGCTCGATTAGTCGAAATAATCAGGAGGCAGGAGATGAAAACATTACTACTCGTGGCGCTTTTGGCTAGCGCGGTCTGGCGATCTGATCTCGCGGCTCAGACCCCGTTCTACCAGGGGCAAACGGTTTCCATCCGCGTCGGCTTCAGCGCCGGCGGCGCCTTCGACGTCTGGGCGCGCATCATCGCGCACCATCTCGGCAAATATGTGGCCGGCAACCCCACTTTCGCCGTGCAAAACATGACCGGCGGCGGCTCGATGATCGCGGCGAACTATGTTTACGGCGTCGCCAAACCGGATGGCCTGACGCTGGGAGTCGTGAGTCCCGGGCTCTACATTCAGCAGCTCTCGGGCCAAAAGGAAGTTAAGTTCAACTGGTTTAACTACAGCTGGATCGGTTCGCCCGAGAAGACCGACCGGATCTTCTATATCCGCGCGGATACGCCGTACAAGACCTTGCTCGATATGCGCGATGCCACCGAGCCACCCAAGTGCGCCGCCACCGGCCTCGGCACCGCCGCCTATTATTTCCCGCGCATGCTCCAGGAAGCCTTCGGTCTCAAATTGGCGATGGTGCCGGGCTATCAAGGCGCGGCCGATGCCAATCTCGCCATCGAACGAGGCGAAACCCAGTGCTGGTGCGGCTCGGTGCAGGCCTTCTTCGGCAGCGAGCCGGGACGCACTTGGGCCAAGAGCGGTTTTGTCCGCGCGCTCACGCAAGGCGGCCAGAAGCGCCACGCCAATCTGCCCGACGTGCCGACGGTGTGGGAATACATGGACAAACAAAAGGTCGCTGAGATACACCGGCGCATCGCCAAAATTTTCGTGCTTCCCGACGAGATGGGCCGTCCCTTCTTCGGCCCGCCGGGCATGCCCGCAGAGCGCCTCAGAGCTCTGCGCGATGGCTTTGTGAAGATGATGAAGGACCCCATGGTCATCGCCGAGGCAAAGGCCAAAGGGCTCGAGCCGAGCTTGATGACCGGCGAAGAAATCGAAGCCCTTGGACGGGAGATTGGCACCGTGCCCCAAAATCTGCTTGAACGGATGAAGCCGCTATTGGAGAAGTAGGCCAAGCTCTTGGCTGCTTATCCGCGCTGGTTTTACTCATTGCCAACGTTCGAGCATTTTATGAATCCCATTGCCAACTTTTACTTCAGCGAGTGTCAAACTTAAATGAACTCAACCCAACGGTCATTTCACTGGTGGGAGCGCGGCATCGTTTACCAAATCTACCCGCGCTCATTTATGGACAGCATCGGCGACGGCATCGGCGATCTGGCGGGGATTCGCCAGAAGCTCGATTACTTGCAATGGCTCGGCGTAGACGCGATCTGGATTTCGCCTATCTATCCCTCGCCAATGGCCGATTTCGGTTACGACGTGAGCGATTACACCGCTATCGATGCGATTTTCGGCTCACTGGCAGACTTCGATGGGTTGCTGGCGGAGGTGCATGCTCGCGGCATGAAGCTGCTGCTGGACTACGTTCCCAATCATACTTCGGATCGCCATCCGTGGTTCATCGAAGCAAAATCGTCACGCTCCAGCGCGAAACGCGACTGGTATATCTGGCGTGATCATGCACCGGATGGCGGGCCGCCGAACAACTGGCGCTCCAACTTCGGTGGCGCGGCATGGACTTGGGACGACACAACCGGGCAGTACTACTACCACGCCTTTCTCAGCGAACAGCCAGATCTCAACTGGCGCAATGTC
>JBGTCC010000749.1:0-5678 GCA_041749055.1 Thermodesulfobacteriota bacterium
GGATTGCTGTCGAAATAACTCATCGGCAGTTTCTGCACATGGGCGAACACCGCCGTGCGCATATCCGCCAAACAACGCTGCGCCACTAACATAGAAAAGTAATGGTGCGCAAAGGCCGCCACGGTCTCGCCGATCAGCGCGGCGAGGAAGAGCAGCATGACGTTCTGCAAGCCCCAAAGATCCTTGCCGGCGATATATTGGTCGATGCCGATTTTCATCAAATACGGCTGCGCCACGCCGAAGGCCTGCTGCAGCGGCAACAGCAGCATGGTGAGATAAAACAGCCGCTTGTAGGGAATGATAAATTTCCACAAGCGCCGGATCAGGCGCAGATCGTAGGCTTTGCCGAGGACTTCTTCTTGCTGCGCGGCTTGGGCCATTAGATTTGTTCGAGCTCCTCGCTCAAGCGTTGCTGCTGGTAGAGATCGGCGTAGACGCCGCCACGGCGCACCAGGGATTCGTGATCGCCGCGCTCGATGATCTTGCCGTCGTCGAGCACGAGGATCTCATCGGCCTCTTTCACCGCCGAGATCCGGTGCGAAATAATCAAGCAGGTCTTTTCCTTGAGAAACGGCCGCAGCCCGGCGAGAATCTCCGCTTCGGTCTGGGCATCGACACTGGAAAGACAATCATCGAGAACCAGCACCGGCGAGTCCATGATCAACGCCCGCGCCACGGTCGCGCGCTGCTTTTGCCCGCCGGACAGCGTCACGCCGCGCTCGCCCACCATGGTTTCCAAACCTTTGGGAAAGATTGCTAAATCGCGGTCGAGCTTGGCGATCTTGATCGCTCGGTTAAGCTCCGCTTCGCTGTATGCATCGCGGCCCAAGGCGATATTGCGCCGCAACGTGGTGGAAAACAAAAACGGGTCCTGCGGCACATAGCCCATCATCCGGCGCAGCTCCGACAACGACAGCCTGGTGAGCGGCTGCCCGTCCAGGAGAATCTCGCCGCTACTGACATCGAACAGCCGTGGCACCAGTTGGGCGACGGTGCTCTTGCCTGACCCGATACGGCCGACCAGTCCGACCGACCTGCCGACGCTGAGTTTGAAGCTGATCCCTTCGATGGCCGCGTGACCGTTGCGTTGGCCATTGTAGGTGAACGCGACGTTGCGAAATTCAATGCACTGCTTGAGACCCTGAACCGGCAACGGCGCCGCTTGGCTGGCGATCGCCGGTTCGGTCTCGAGAATTTCTTCGAGCCGGCGCATCGCAGCCCGGCCGCGCTCGACGAGCGAAAGCATCCAGCCGAAAGCCGCCGTCGGCCATGCGAGAACGTTCAAGTAAGCTATAAAGGCAACGATGTCAGCGACCAGTAAATCGCCGCGCATAACGCGCACGCCGCCGTACCAGATGACGATCAGCACGGTCAGGCCGTTGATCCCCTGCATCAGCGGATTGACGATGCCGCGCATCTTGGCCATCTGCATGCTTTTGACTTCGTAGTCTTTGTTGAGGCCGATGAACTGCTGGGTTTGAAAATTTTCCTGGGAATAGGCTTTGACCACATGCATGCCGCTCAGATTTTCCTGCACATGGCTGCTCAGCACCGACATCTGCTGCTGCACTTCCAGGGAGCTTTTCATGATTTTGCCGCGAAACACGCGGGCGACAATCATCAGCAGCGGGAACGGCACCAACGCCGCCAAGGTCATGCGCACATCCATCGACAGCATGAGAATCACCGCGTAGACGTAATACACCGGCGCGTTGACGAAGTTGAGCACGCCGGGGCCGAGCATGACGCGGACGGCGGAAATATCGTTGATCACCCGTGACATCAGATCGCCGGTGCGGTTGGCTTGATAAAACGCCAGCGGCAGCTTTTCCAAGTGCGCGAACAGATCGTTGCGCAGATCGTATTCGACATCGCGGCCGGCGTTGAAAATCAACGCCCGCGAATAGGTCCGCACGATGCCCTGTAGGACCGCCGCGGCGATGATGAGCAAGGCGTAAAAGCGCACGTCGCCCAGCGAGCCGCCCTGCTCGATGATGCGCACCACGGCGCGGGTCCACCAGGGAATCATCATGACCAGCGTCGCGGTACCGAGCAGACATACCCCGCCAATCAGGTAGCGCCGCCGATAGCGCCGTAAATATTGCCACAATCGCCCCATGTAATCGCTAAAAATACTCCACGGCCCCGGTAATCGCAAGGTAACCAACGCCAACGCTCGAGCATTGCGGACATTTTCGCCGTTCGCTTGACTTCGGAGGAGCCAACTTTGATACTTATCGGTTATGACTCAATCTCAACTCACACGCCGCGACGACCTGCGCAATATCGCGATCATCGCCCATGTCGACCATGGTAAAACCACTTTGGTCGACGCCCTGCTGCATCAAAGCGGCATTTTTCGCGCCAACGAGCATGTCGCCGAACGCATCATGGACTCCATGGATCTTGAGCGCGAGCGCGGCATCACGATCATGGCGAAAAACACCTCGATCCATTACCGCAACGTCAAGATCAATATCGTCGACACGCCGGGCCACGCCGACTTCGGCGGCGAAGTGGAGCGGACGCTCGCCATGGTTGACGGCGTCATGCTGCTGGTCGACGCCTCGGAAGGGCCGCTGCCGCAGACCCGCTTCGTCTTGAAGAAAGCCCTTGAAGCCAAACTCACACCGATCGTCTGCATCAATAAAATCGACCGGCCCGACGCGCGTATCGCCGTGGTGCTCGATGAAATCTATGACCTGTTCATCGATCTCGACGCCAGCGAAGACCAGCTCGATTTCCCGGTGGTCTATACCAACGCCCGCGCCGGCACCGCGACACTCGATTTGAAGCAACCCGGCGAAAATTTGAAGCCGATGTTCGAGCTGATCGTCAACACGCTGCCCGGCCCAAGTTACGACCCGGCGATGCCGACGCAATTCCAAGCCAACAATCTCGATTACAACGACTACGTCGGCCGGCTCGCCGTCGGCCGAGTGAAAAACGGCACGCTCGCGCCGGGGCAATACATGCTTTGCCGCGTTGGCGGCAAGCAGGAGGTGGTCAAGATCACCCAGGTCTATGGCTGGCAGGGGCTCAAACGCGTCGAAGTCCCGTCGGTGCAAGCCGGCGACATCGCCGCCATCGCCGGCATCGAGGACATCGGCATCGGCGATACCATCACCGACCGCGAAAAGCCTCAAGCGCTACCACCGCTGCGCATCGATGAACCGACCATCGCCATGCTGTTCTGCGCCAACAATTCTCCCTGGTCAGGCCGCGAAGGAGAACATGTCACATCGCGCAAGCTGCGCGAACGGTTGTTCTTTGAAGCCCGGCGCAACGTCAGTCTGCGGGTCGAGGAAACCGCCCAGCCGGATGCCTTTCAAGTCACCGGCCGCGGCGAGTTCGCCCTGGCCATCGTCATCGAGACTATGCGCCGCGAAGGCTATGAGATGATGGTCTCCAAGCCCACCGTCATCACCCGTGAAATCAATGGCGCGATCAATGAACCGATGGAACTTTTGGTGGTCGATATTCCCGAGGATTTTATCGGCGTGGTGTCGCAGCTGCTGGCCATGCGCAAGGGCAAGATGACCAAGATGATCCACGCCGGCACCAGCCGCGTGCGCTTGGAATTCGCCGTGCCGTCGCGCGGCCTGATCGGCTTTCGCTCGCGCTTTCTCACCGACACCCGCGGCACCGGCATCATGAACGCCCTGTTCAACGGCTGGGAACCCTGGCATGGCATGATTCAATCGCGCACCAACGCCGCCATGGTCGCCGACCGCGAAGGCTCAGCCCCGCCCTACGCGATTTATCATTTGCAGGAACGCGGCGTGATGTTCATTGCGCCGGGCACCAAAGTCTACGAAGGCATGGTGGTCGGCGAGTACTCGCGCGAAAACGATTTGAACGTCAACGTCTGCAAAGAGAAAAAGCTCAGCAACATGCGCGCGGCGGGCAAGGACGAAAACATCATCATCTCGCCGCACCGCGAAATGGGCTTGGAAGCCGCCTTGGAATGGATCTCCGACGATGAGTTAGTCGAAGTCACGCCCCAGTCAATCAGACTGCGCAAGAAAATTCTCAAACAAGCCGACCGGCCGCGCCGCCGCCACGAAGAAGAAGATTAGCCCTATTTTTATCCGCCGCCGGTTTCTTGTCACAGTCCGCTTGGCGCACGAACATGGGACGAATCCCCGCAGACGGGGCGCGCACTTCAACCGCCGGCCGCATATGAGCGCGGCTGAGCCTTGCAGATTTCTACTTGTACAACCATCACCGCGATCTCCTGGGCGGGCGCCCAAACCTCTACCATCCAATAATACGATCGCACTGAGGCGCCTTACGGTTCAATTCTGGGCCATCCGCTATCCACAACTCTTGGCCAAGACAATTAAGCTAGATTTGTTTGCTCCCTGTATTTGCGGGCTTCATGTTTTCAACCTAAATCCAGGTTTGCCAAATCATCTCTGCTGACTTCCACGGACTTTTTCTTCCCGGAATTGTCTTTAAGTTCCTTTAATTCAAGAGAACACAAAATTCTATAGCCATTTAGCATGCTGTGGAACACAATATCGATTTAGCTAGAGGTTATTTTGGATAGCGCCGCACGAGAGGGAATGAATAAACTTTCCGCGAGTGAGTCTAGGAGAATCGGAATGAAGCTACCGCCGGAGCAGCAAGCGATACGGGACAGGTGTTTTCATCCATCGGGGATGTTTGTGGAGTTTCCCAAACCCGAAATCGAGCACTCGATTCCCGAGCGGTTTGAGAAAATCGCGCGAATGAATCCGAATCGAGTCGCGATCAAGACAAAAAATCTTTTGCTGACTTATGCAGAGCTGAATCGAGCCGCCAATCAGATAGCGTGCGCGATCGTGGCGCAATGCGGTGAACAGAAAGAACCGGTCGCTGTTTCCTTGGAGCATGGTGCCGATGTCATAATAGTGATCCTCGCTCTCTGGAAAGCCGGTAAGACCTACGTGCCGCTCGACCCTGCGCTGCCACACGCCAGAAACAAAGCAATCCTCGATGCTACACAGGCGCGCCTCATCGTGACCCATGCGCGCCATCGCGATTACATTGGAAAAATTCAAAAAAACCTCCGCGTCATCAATATCGACAACCCCGCCGGCACTTTCTCCGCCGAGAACCTCGGAACTTCGATCGCACCGGATAACCCGGCCTATATCCTGTTCACTTCAGGTTCCACCGGCCAGCCCAAAGGAGTCCTGCAAAACCATCGCAACCTGCTCAATCAGATAAAAAGAGAGACCAATGGCCTGCACATATGCGCGGACGATCGACTGATTCTTGTGCGCTCCTGCAGCGCCATCGGGGGAGTCCGAATCGTCTTGAGCGCGCTGCTAAACGGCGCGGCGGTCTATCCGCTCGATATGGCGCAAGCCGGTCATGCCGAGCTAGCCGAGGTGCTGGCGCGGGAAGAGATCACCATCTATGACTCCACCCCGACGACTTTTCGCCATTTTACCCCTGGCCTCGCCCATGAGCAGAGGTTTCCCCATTTGCGCCTGATCAGATTATCGAGCGAACCAGTGCACAAACAAGATGTCGATCTATATAAGAAACATTTTCCCCGCGGCTGCATCTTCGCCAATAGCCTGGGGCTTACGGAAACAGCGGGCACTATCCGGCACAACCTGATCGACCACGACACGAAAGTCATGAGCGACACCGTGCCGGTTGGCTACGCCGTCGAGGGAATGGAG
>JBGTCC010000750.1:0-6387 GCA_041749055.1 Thermodesulfobacteriota bacterium
CCAGTGTTTTCGTTGTTAGCGACACGTTGGTTGGAGTATTGGAGTGATGGAGTGTTGGGGTCCGGACAAGCCATTACTCCACTACTCCATCACTCCAGTTCACTACCCGCTACAGCTTGAACTCTCCCACAGCGCTCGGCGCGAAAATATCCTCCACTTTCAGCGGGCGTTTCAAGAGGCCCTGCTCGGTCATGTAGCGGAGTAAAGATTCGAGCACGTGGCGGTTGGGTTCGATGCCATAGGGCCACCAATCGGGACCGAAGATTTCTCTGAGCTGCTCCCGTTCCCACGACAGCCAAGGCAGCGCGTAGGCGTGGGCGTTGGAGATATGCATGGTTTCAATGGCGCGGTTCTTGGCGTCGCTGAAAGCTTTGAACAGGCTGCGCGCGACCCACGGGTGGCGTTCATACACATCCTTACGAATCACCACGATGTGCATGATGGGAAATATTTTGGTGTGCTTGTAATATTCGATTTCCACTTCCTTGTAGTTGGGAAACAGGCGCCGCACCTTTCCCGACCCGTTGCCGAGGGAAGACGGACTGCGGGCGGAAATGAGCGCGTCGATCTCGCCGCTCTCGAGCATGCCATTGAGGGTTTTATCATCGGCAATGGACTGGATATTGATGTCCGGCGGAAGCTCGAGCTTGACTCGTTCTTTTCGGCCGGGATCGGCCTGTCCGCCAAGAAACCATTTCATATCCTGCGCTCTTACGCCGTAGTCATCGCTAAAAAAGCCGCGAATCCAGACGCCTGCTGTCATAGCATACTCCGGCGTGCCGACTTTTTTGCCTTTGAAGTCTTCGGGTTTTTTGATGCCCGATTCGACATTGTAGTAGACTGAGGAATGCCTGAAGTATCGCGAGGGAAATATTGGAATACCCACGAAGGGAGAATCGCCTTGACCGATCATCGTGACATGGGCGGAAAGCGACATTTCCGAGACATCGAATTCTCGGTAATGTCCCATGCGCCAAAAGATTTCCTCCGACTGCATCGGAATATAGTTTAACTTGATTCCCTCCGGCTCCACCGATCCGTCCTGAAGAGCCTTGGTCCGGTCGTAGTCGCCGCAGGCGAGGGTTAAGAATAGTTTTTCCACTTAAATCGTTCCCTTTCTAATTGACCCTATAGCAATTTCTATATGGCAATTATGTCGTTGAAATTGTTTTTGTCACCACGAAGGCACGAAGGACCCGAAGGTTTCGGATGACTAGATTTTCTAACATTGTGCTCTTCGTGATCTTCGAGGCAATAACCGTTTTTACAGTAAATCTGCAAAGGGCATCTAGTCCAGTTGAGGATCAAGGATTGAGTCGATCCTAAATTATCAATTTCTCCATTCTCAATTTATTTCGTATCCCAGCGCGAATAGCGTTGGGCGATGGCGATTAAGATGACCGAGATCAATGAAATCACCAAGCCGATGGCCGCGACCCGGCCGCGCATGCCGTCGAGATAGAGAAAATAAAGCAGCGGTCCGAGCGGTTCGGCGCCGGGGCTGTAGAGAAACAGCGTGGAGCTGAACTCGCGCATAAAAATTGTCATCAAGATAATCCAGCCGGCCATGACGCCGGGGCGCATCATCGGGATTAAAATCCGGCGAAAGGTCGCTATGAAGCCGGCGCCGCAGACGATCGACGCTTCTTCGAGTTCCTTATGGACTTGGATGATCGTGCTCGTCACGGCTCTGAGACCGTAGGGGAGAAAGCGCGTGACGTAGGCGATTAAGATAATCCAGATCGTGCCATAAACCGGAATCGGAAAGTCGACATAGGCCCATAATAGCCCCAACGCCATGGCGGTGCCGGGAAACGCCCAGGGGATAAACACGAGGCCTTCGATGATGCCGCGTCCGGCAATTTTACTTCGCACGGTGATATAGGACGCCAAGGACGCCAGCAGCATGCATGCGGTGGCGCCGACCAGCGCGAGAAACAAGCTGTTGGCGAAGGCCCTGTGGACCCGTGGCGTGGCCCAGACATAGTGGAAATTTTCCAGGGTTAAATTCTGCCAGGTCTGCCAAGTGGGCAGGTGATAATAAGGCATCAGCGCGACCAGCAGCAGAACTAAAATCGGCAGCACGACGAGCAGAATCAGCAGCAGCAAAGCCGCCCCGGTGGCGGCATAGCGCCACGGGCCGAGGTCGATCTGATGCGGCCGAAACCCCTTGCCGGTGACCGTGGAAAAACTCTCCACTTGGGACGTGAAGCGGCGATAAAGGTAGACGAATACCAGGGCGATGCCGAGGAGGCCGACGCCGTAAGTCGCCGCTAAATTATGATTGGTCGGAAACGATCCCAGAGCTTCGCGCCAAATTTTCGTGGTGAATACTTCGATGCGCGCGGGCAGAGCGATGATCGCCGGAGTGTCGAAACTTTCCAGGGCGCGGACGAAATTCAAAGTCGCCGCGGCCAGGATCGCCGGGCGGAGCAACGGAAACGTGATCCGCCGCATCACGCCAAATTCCCCGGACCCCAGCGTCTTTGCCGACTCTTCGAGAGAAGGATCCATACTCTTCATGGCGGCGGCGATGATCAAGAATGCCAGAGGCGTCAGGATCAGTCCCTCGACGAAAATCAGACCCGCCATCGAGTAGATGTTGAACGGTCCCTTTTCGAGGCCAAAGAGATTGACGATGGAAGCGTTGATTATGCCGTTGCTTGGGTTGAGCAGCATGACCCAGGAGATCGATACCAAAATTGGCGGCAAGATATTCGGAATGATCGCGGTCAATTCAAAGAGCCGGCGAAACGGCGCATTGGTGCGGATGGTGATCCAGGCCAGCGTAAGCGAAAAGATTAGCGATAACCCCGAAGCGCCGAAGCCGAATATGAATGAATTCAACAGCAACAGATAGGCTTCCGGGTCGCTGTAAGCCCGGACATAATTTTGCAGCGTAAAATTGCCGGGCACGCCTAAAGGCGCGTCGGTGAGGCTGCCGTAAAAAAGGAAATAGGTCGGATAGAGACTTAGAAAAGCGATAATACTGCCGACGACGAGAAACACCCAGCTGACCGGCTGGCTCAAAAACATGCCGATGCGACTGTGTGTCCTCGTCGTCGGAATTGCGTGCCCGACGGCAATAGCTTTATCAGGCAGGGACATCAGGCAGCAATTCTACTTGAGAAAAATCTGCTGGTATTCTTTCTTTTTTTCGGCAAAGCCCTTGGTGTCGAGATCCACCATCTCAACGAATTGAATCTTATCCGCATCCGGCAGCGGCGGGTAGACGCCTTTGCGGTTCACGAATTCGCCCAGTTCGGCCATCATTTTCATGCTTTGATCGCCGAGGAAAAAGTCGATGAAGGCTTTGCCCGCGTTCATGTGCGGCGCCTTGCTGTTAAGGCCTACATAGTGGCCGTCGCCCATAAATTTACCGAGGCGAGAATAATCGAGCGGCGCGCCTTTCTTGCCGTAGATGACGGCATACTTGACGTAAGTAATCGCGATCGGAGTTTCTCCGGTGGCGACTCTCTCGGCGGCCGGCAGCAGCGATTCGACCAGGATTGGCTTCATGGCTGCAAGGTCGCGAATATATTTGTCCGCTTTCTCTTTACCCATGAGCTTCCATAAGCTGGCTACCCACTGGGTGGTCGTCGTGTGCTGGGTCGGGTCCGGCATGACGAGTTTGCCGCGGTATTTTGGATTGACCAAATCTTCCAGGGTTTTTGGCGCATCGGCGGGGCTGATCAAGCTTTTGTTGTACAACACACCGATAACCACATTGCGGTAACGCGGGCCGAGGTTTGGGTCGATGGCGTCCTTGGGAAAGTCGCTGGCGGTGGGCGAGTTATACTTCGCGAACAACCCCTGTTTGAACATGATCTGCATGGGATTGTCGTTGGTGAGAATGACATCGAACACCGGTTTGGCGGCGCGCTGTTCAGTCAAGGCGCGATCCATTACCTTGGTCGCCGAGGCACGCCAGTATTCCGCCTCGATGCCGGTTTTTTTGGTAAAGGCGCTCTTGATTGCGTCCGTAGTGTCAGATTCCAAGGAGCCATAGAGGACGACTTTCCCTTCTTTTTTTCCAGCCTCGATGGTTTGGGCACTCTGCCCCCACCCCGGGACCGCTACCAGTAAGGATAAAATCGCCAACGGGGCGTAAATCAGGTTTTTGTTGCGCATGGTTTTAAATCCTCCCCAGATCACTAGCCAATGGACAAATTCATTGGCGCCGCGATGCTTCCAGATTTTAACCATCGAGTCAAGACAGATGGCGATTTGCCCGGCCTTCTTCCTGCCTCGATTGACTCCGCCAAGCACGGATCATATAAATATTTTTGACGGCAGGCGAAGGGAGAATTTAAATTCATGGCTAAGTTGGATTTGCTGGTTAAAAATGGCGCAGTGTGGACGCCGGGCGGTTTCATCGACGCCGATATTGCAGTGAACGACGGCAAGATCATCGCGCTGGGCAAGCCGCCGGTACTGCCGGACACGGCCGATCAGGTGATCGATGCCAAGGGCAAGAAAATCATCCCCGGCTTGGTCGATACCCACACCCATCATCGCGATCCCGGTTTCACCTACAAAGAAGACATCACTACGGCGACCATGGCCGCGGCCGCCGGCGGCGTGACCACGTCGATCGGCATGCCCAACGTCAACCCGCCGACAACGACAGTTGAGCGTTACCGCGCGCTGGTCGAGCATCACAGCAAAAATGCCATCGTCGACTTCAATCACAATCCCTCCGGCACCGTGCCTGAGGAAATCCCCGGGCTCGCCAAGGAAGGACCGTTGGCGTTCAAGATCTTCATGGTCAAAGACACCGGCCGTGACTATCCGCATATGCCCGGCATCGGCATCAATAATAACGGCGAACTGTTCAAATGCTTCGAAACCGTCGGCAGCACCGGTCTGCCCTTGATGGTCCATCCGCACGATCAAGATTTGATGGACGAGATCGAAGGGCGCTACTGGAAGAAGGAAGACCGCAGCCCGCAGGCCTACGCCAAAGCTTATCGCGATTACGACGGCATTATCTGGGACACGGCGATGGCGACACTGTTTCGCATGCAAAAAGCCCTCGGCGCGCCGCTGCATATTCTCCACATGACCACGCCGGAAGGCATCGCCATGCTGCGCCGGGCTAAAGACGAAGGCCGGCCGTGCAGCTGCGAGGTCAATCCCTGGGCGATGTTTCTGGGCACCTGGGAAAATGTCGAGAAGATGGGGCCCTACTGTCTGGGCTTCTGGGTGCCGCCGGCCCATGTCAATGGCCTGTGGGAAGCGATCAACGACGGCACGATCGACATGATCGGCACCGACCACGCGCCGCATACCAAAGAAGAGAAAGACCGCGGCTGGACCGATATGTGGAGCTGTCCCGGCGGTGAACCGCAGATCCAAGATTACCTGAGTCTGTTCCTCGACGCGGTGAACCAAGGCAAGCTGTCCCTCGACCGCTTGGTGCGCATCTCGTCATTCAACCCGGCCAAGGTTTTTAACATCTACCCAAAGAAGGGCGTGCTCTTGCCGGGCTCCGACGCCGACATGGTGATCGTCGACATGAACAAAGAAGCGGTGATCTCCAACGAGACAACGTATACCAAAGTCGGCTGGACGCCGTACCACGAACGCAAAGTCAAAGGCGTGCCGATCCGCACGATCCTGCGCGGCAAGACGGTGATGCTCGACGGCAAGATCACCGGCAAGCCGGGCGATGGGCAGTTGGTGAAGCCGGTGAACTAGATTCAAGATTGATTTGTCGTAAACAAGGCCGAAGTTTTCGACGATGAGACTTCGGCCTTTGTGTGTCTAGAGCAAGCAAGCCACTATTCGGGGTTGCCAAATTGCGCTGGATCGCGGAGTGCGTCGCAATCGGTTATTCGGATGGAGCCATATCGATTGAGATGCAGTAGGCAACGTTCTGTTTCAAGGAGAAGACGGGTACTTTGCCCCGTCGTTAAAGCCAAATTGACCCACTACCTCGTAGCCGCCTCGATTGTCCCTTCCGGATCTATCTTATTGACGATCAGGCCCGAGCTCAGCTTGGGATAAAAGTAGGTGGATTTCTGCGGCATCTTTTCATTGGCGGCGACGATGGATTGGATCTCTTCTGACTTGGTGGCGTTGAGAATAAACCCGGCTTGGTAGTCTTCCTTCTCCAAAGCTTGCAGCACGGCTTCTTCATCCTGCGAATAACGAATGGTCTCGCCGTTGACTTGCTGCTCGGGCGTCATGCCGAGGATATGCTCCAGGACCAATAGGTGCAGCGTGGTGACATCGAGTTCTCGGAGTGGCGGACTCATGTCTTTGGCCAAGCGCTGCATGATGCGTTTGTTTTTTAGCCGCAGGATCAAATAACGCGGATCGCGCTTGAAGCTGGCGCCGATGACGCGATGTTTCCTGGCGGCGT
This sequence comes from Thermodesulfobacteriota bacterium, assembly GCA_041749055.1. Classification (GTDB taxonomy): domain Bacteria; phylum Desulfobacterota; class Binatia; order UBA9968; family UBA9968; genus DP-20. Next base: position 6,368 of record JBGTCC010000750.1, read on the forward strand.
TCTTGAGGGCTTTCAAAAAC
>JBGTCC010000751.1:0-8341 GCA_041749055.1 Thermodesulfobacteriota bacterium
CGCTTCAGTAAAGTCATCCTTGATTTGGTTGATGGAGAAGACAGTTCAATTACAGCGGTAACGCGAAGGATGAGCCGCGCCTTCAACGCCGGTCCCAAGCCGTTGGTTAGGCGACGAGTCAGGCGGCCAATTTCACGGCGACTGAGACACCAGCCTTTGCGCACAGGCCCACGAGGTAGTCCAGAGACAACTTGTCAACCTTGTTGCGCGCGATTTCGGAGATGCGAGGCTGCACCAGGCCAAGGCGCTTGGCGGCTTCTACCTGGGTAAGCGCCTCACGGTCCATCCACTTGCGGAGCGCTTCGGCCAACTCGCAGCGCAGGAGCATCACAGTGGCCTCATGCGGTGGGAAGCCGAGATTAAGGAACGCATTGTTTGCGCCCTTCACTTGCCGTGCTGGTTTTTTCTTCATGACTGCTCTCCGATTAACCTATAGCGCTGCACCGCCAGCTCAATGTCCGCCCAGGACGTCTTTCGGGTCTTTTTCTAAAAAGCGTGCAAGACATAAACCGCTTTCTCGAACGTAGCACGCACACGACGCGGAACGCACCGGCGGCATCTCGTATCCGAATCTCGTAGGCACCAGATCCAACGGTCGCAAGAGTCTGGAAGTCTGCTGATTCACGTTCGACTTGCACCATGAACAGCTCGTATCCGGCTTGTCGACGCGCCGACTCGGAAAGGCCGCTAAATCACCACGAGATGTGCCAAGAAAGCGGGTGGGGTTCATAACGACAAATTATACGAATATTCGTATGTGCTGGCTTGTACCCGCGCGCCTAACGCAATGGCGCAGTCCACTTTTCCTGACATTCCTGGCATATGCAATGCGTAAATGAGGCTTCTGAATGTTCTGTAATATATGCCTCAACTTGTTGCCAATACCCTTTATCGTTCCGGACTTTCTTGCACCAGGCACAGATGGGAATTAAACCACGGAGGATTTTGACTTTGTCTATGGATTCCTGCAGCGCACGGGCAATGCGCATTTGTTCCTCATAGGAGCGCTGGAGCCGAGATAATATGGTGACCATTATGAGGAAAAAGCCCAAACGCATGAGTGCATTCCAGAAGGGGATGAGCGGATGTGTAAACATATGTCCACCCGCAATGTCCGCGCCAAGCCACACGAGGGCACTTGTGCTGGCGATGGCAAGTCCCAATCGTCTCCCTGCCAACCACGTCACTAAAGTAATGGGCGCTAGATAAAAGATGGAAAAGCTAGTCTCATATCCTGTGACAAAATCAATGACGCCAAGAATAGTAACCAGGACAAGTCCCGCTGTTGTAATTGCCTTCCGGTTCTGCCTTCTGACAAAGGTAACGATAAGCGCTATCATAATATCTCTGTTAGAGCGGTTATGGTGCCGAACGTTTGGTTTAACCGGCAGACGACAGACGGCGAAGCCGGCGGTTGGCTGTCCGGTTGAACGAAGGATTGGGCGTCACTACTTTGTCGCAACGCGGTCGCACAGCGGCAGCCAAGCGTCTTGCGGCCGCCACTCCCAAGTGATGGTCTGCTGCCTGCCGTCGGCGCTGAACTCAATGCGCGCGCGTTCGGTTTTGCCGCTGATTGTCCACACATTGCCTTTGGCGGTCACGTCGTAGTGGCGGTAGAAGCCGTGGTTCTCAAACGTGCGCGCGAAGTAGCGACCTCCATCGTCGTCCCATCCCAGCACACTCAGGGTATCGAAGCGGCCGTCGACCTGTGCGCGTTCATCCTGGATCATAAAAAACTTGCCGGTGTGCCAGCGGACGCTGTGCGTGCTGGTCCATTGCGTCGAGTTCCCGCGCGGGTTTTGAGCATCCTGATTCGGGCCACCGAAGGACTGCCCTTCGGCTTTCCAATCGCCAAGAAAGACTTCCAGCGCGTCATGCTGCGCGCCACGCACTGGGGGCTTTTGCGGTTGATTCAGCTTAGACATAGCCAATCCTCTCTAAGGTGGTGTGAGGCCAAAGTACAGAAGCGGCGGCGTGTGCGCTGTCGGAGAACACCTCCCAGTGACATGACGCCCAACCATTGAGTATACTGACCAACATATTACGGAATCCAAAAAATCATAGTTGTCCGATTTTTTTCTTTACGATCAACAACTTGTCAACCAGTTTCCATCCACGGTATTTCCGATATTTCTGCATAGCACATTGCACGCGGCAGGATTGAACCGTAAGACGCTACGGTCGCAAACCAAGAACGCTTAAATCATCGACAAACATATCCTGGACTCCCATGCCCGCCGAAATTCAGGATAATTGCCTGCAAATCCAAGCCGAAGATGGATGCCGGTCTTCACCGGCATGACGCGCTAGATGTGTCATCCTAAACTCCCTGAAGGATCTAGTTTGGTTGCTCAGATTCCGGGTTGAGATTTCTCACTGCTTTCGGAATGACAGGGGAGATCTGCCACCGCGGCTAGTCCGATCCGAGCCCCAACACTCAAGTGCGACAATGGCAGAATGATGACCTTCAGAGCTGCGGCTGCCTACGCGCGAATCTTCCTTGTATAGAACACTCGATTATCCTGATCGATGAACTCAAGCAGCGCTTCGTTGCCGTTCACTTTGGGGTCGACGGTGATTTTGGCGAAGTTGAAATTTTCCGCGAGAAAGAATTCATAGCGGCTATTGGCGCTGTTGGTGACCCGGTTGAGCTGCGCGGCCAACGGCCCCGCGGTAATGTCGATTAGCCCGTTGCCTTTGGGAATCCTGGTCACCGCCGCGTAGTGCATATCGGCGCTCATGAACACCACGCCGGGAATTTTCTTTTGTCGAATGTAGCGCAGGATCTCGACCCGTTCCGTGGGATAGCCATCCCAGCGATCCTGACCGCCGCCGGCCATGGGCACGGTGGTCGCGACGAACTTAAACGTCGCGCTGGAGTTAGCTAGACGATCGAAAAACCAGTCCTTCTGCCGGCGCCCCAACATGGTGCTGCGATCGCCCGCGCGGTATTGCCTGGCATCGAGGACAAGCAGATCCACCGCCCGCCCCCAGCGCACCGCGCGGTAAATCTGCTCCGGTTCAGAGGCCGGGCCGCGCACCGGCCAGTAATCGAGAAACGCTTTTCTGCCGATGGGCGCCAACGGATGGCCCGGCAGATAATTGTCTTCGACTTCATGGTCGTCCCAGATCGCGTATACACTGGTCTCGGCAAAACAGCTTTGCGCCGCGGCATCGTCGCGGTTGATGCGGTATTTGTCCCAGAATTCTTCCAAGCTGCGCGCCGCGCCATTGCGATCGGCATAGATCGTATCGCCCAGGTGGAGGAAGAAGTCCGGCCGCTGAGCGCGCACGGCATTCATAATTGTAAAGGGCTTGTAGCCCTGGCGCGTGTCGCCGCTAAAACAGAAAGTTACCTTGGTGTTGTCCTCCGCGCGTGGCGCCGTGACGAAGCTCGCGACCGGCCCCGCCGTCCGGCCTTGGGCCATCGCCCGGTAGTAATACCTTGTCGCCGGTTCCAAACCATCCAGAGAAAAAATCGCGCTATGATCCGCGCCGGCTTCGACAGCGCGCACTGGAGTTGTTTGAAACTGCGCCAGACCTGGATCCCTGCCGTAATGGAGAACCACGCGACTGCCAGCGACCGCCTGGAGCCACACCAGCGCGCTGTCGACACTGACATCACCGCTAACGTAGCCCAGCGACAAGTCGGTGCCGGTATCGGGATTGAAGATTTGCCGGCTGCAGCTCGACCCGCCGATCAGCCCAGGCACGGCGAGACCGGCCCCGCCCATGACTTTGAGAAACCTACGCCGGTTCATAATCACTTAGACGTTCAATCGGTCCCATATCAATTCGCAGAGCCAGCCGGCGATAAACGGAAAGAATAAACTCACCGCCACACGGATCGCCACCAATTTCGCGCCAAGAAACGGCAGCTCCCACATGATAATGCGTTGCAAGCCGATAAGCGACCAAGCCGTCAGGTACGCCACCAAGGGTCCGACGCCCACACCGACCTTGTAGAGCGACGCGATCACCGGGAAATGGGTCATCGGCCCGCCGGGGGTGACGCTGCCCAAGGTCATGCCGATCATCAGTCCGCGATAACCGGAACCCTGTCCCATCCAGCGTACTATGGTTTCCTGCGGCACCACCGCCTGGACCAGGCCAGCCAAAGTAAATGCCGCGATCATGCGCGGCGCGATCTCGATGAGCAACGAGAGCCCGGCGCCGACACCGGACTCGGCGGCCTTGGGAGATTTAACATACACGGCGAGCACCGCGAGGACTGCCGCGGCGATCATCAAGAGCGACGATGTGTCCATCGATTTCCTTAATGCTGAGTGCAATTTTTCTTTTGACAGGATGGCCATTTGGGGAAGCGAGTGAAGCGATTTGACTTTAAAGAGACCAGCCGATGAATTCAAGCGAGTAGCAATTCACGCCCAGGGGGGTTAGGTTTGGCGAGATCCCCAGCTTCATTCGGAATGACGCTGCGGCAATTCTGTAATTTCGAGCAAAGCGAGAAATCTTCGGCTTCCCAGCGCCCGAGCCATAATCAAACCATGACCAGCGGCACCGTCAGATTGACTTAGCCAGTCCCCTTGGTTAGTTACAAACGATTACTTTTGGAGGGAATAAAATGGCTCTCGATCCCACAGCAGCGCAAAACGTTTTGGCGCAAATCAATCGCGACGAACTGGCCCAGTTAGGCGCCGATCTCACCGGCATTCCCAGCCCGACGGGACAGGAAAAGGCGATCGGCGAATTTATTTTAAACTGGTTTGAAGCCAACGGCCTGCGCGCAGTGCGCCAAGACGTCGAATTCGACCGCCCCAACGCCGTCGGCATCGTTAAAGGTGACGGCACCGGACTGAGCCTCGGTTTCAACGGCCACACCGACACCAGTTTCACCGGCACCGAAGAAGACCGCCGCATGGTCGCGGTCATGGAACCGCAGTCGGAGCTGTCTGGCAAAATCGTCGGCAACAAAGTCCAAGGGCTGGGAATCTCGAACATGAAAGGCGGCGTCGCCGCCTTCATGATCGCCGGCAAGGCGCTCCATAAAAGCGGCGTGAAGCTCAAAGGCGATGTCATCTTGGCCGCTGTCGTCGGCGAGATCTCGCGCACCCCCGTCGGTCTCTGGCAGACCAAGGAATACCGCGGCGAAGGCGCCGGCACGCGTCATCTGCTCACCCACGGCATGCACTCCGACTATGCGGTTTGCTGCGACGGCTCGGACATGAACATCGTCTGGACCCAGAACGGCGTGGTGCAAGTGAAGATTCAGACCACCGGCAAAGCCGAAGCCGCCTGGGGCACCAACCGCGAAACCCATCCGATGATCAAGATGAATGCGATTGTAAAAATGACCAAGATCATCGACGCGATTGAAAAATGGGGCAGCGAATTCGAAGCCAACTATGTTTACCAGTCCCCCACCGGCCCGCTCTATCCCAAGGTAAATATCGGTGGTATCGAAGGAGGCGCGCCCTACCGGCCCAACTATTTCCCCGGCGTTTGTTCGATCTACGTCGACATCCGCATGCCGCCGCAGGTGCGCCCGGTGCAGATCCAATACGAGTTGGAAAAAACCTTGAACAGCACGGGACTCGATTACCAACTGGACATCTACAAGTCACTGCTCGGCCATGAAGGCAAAAACGTCGAGCCGTTAGTCAAATCATCCGAAGAAGTGTTTCAGTATCTGTTCAAAGAAAAGATCAAACACGAAGCCGCCGACCGCGCCAGCATTTGGACCGACACCAACGTTTATAACGAACTCGGTATCCCCGCGATAAAAATCGGCCCGCGCGGACGGCGCATCGGACCGCGCAATGAAGAAATAGACATCGATACTATGGTCAATGCGGCAAAACTTTACGCGCTGATGGCGCTGGATATCTGCACGCGAGTGAGAAGCTAACGACACAACGATGATCAGGACCGGGCTTGAAAGAACACCGTTGCTGACTTCGCCATAGCGCTCGGAAACATCTCGTCGCGTTGTCCCCCGGCATTTTCCTCATGAACAAAATCGCAATTTGACCTTATCTCACAGCGGTGGCGGCACGACACGTTCTACAGTGACACGCCCGGAGCCCCCATTGTTGGAATAAAACCATTCGGTCTTGGGGGGCAGCAGGATCGCGTCGTTTAGATAGAGGAACAGCTCGCCGGTCGAGCGGGCGACAATTTCTGTAGCGAACGTCTTATCATGCGGGCTTCGGTTGGGGACATCCTTCCTCGGAAAATCATCCAAGGCGAGGGACGGCACCGGATCGAGGGGATATTCATCGCTCCCGATTACACCTATTTTCGCCATCGGCTTCAACCAAGGCTGACCGAGATGACGGCGCAAGAGCACACCGGTGGTCATGGGGAAGGAAACGTCGTCCGGGAGAACCCCGTTCGGCCCCGCCGGATGGCCGCTGTCGGTCCAGGGGTCGCCAGCCGGTATGGTGATGTGCAAGCGATAGGCGGCGCCCTTTTCGACTGTAAGGCCGGTAGAGGTGCAGAGCGCGTTGGTGCGGAACAGGCGTCCCTCTTCCCGCGACGGTACCGACTTAAGATCCCCGGCACTCGCGCAAACCCGTCCCCAAGAGTCTCGGACGGCGAACGTAACCTGGCTCACCAACGCTATGGCGGCGTAGCCTACCACGATCACGAAGGCACCAGGCAGCAAACGCTGGGTTAAAAACCAGAAAGACCATTGATAGGGTTTGCGAGTGCGCAGCCACTGGACGGCCCGGTTGAGTATTGCAGGGGGTAGTGGAGGGGAAACAGTGCGCGGACTCGTCTTCGGAATGCCATACCAGATCGGCCGCATGGCGTCGCGCACGTAACACTCGAAGACTCCACCAGCCCAAAGTCCAAGTATAATCAGTACGGCGAGCACCAGAAACACGTCCGGATGGGATGAAAACGAGTCGGTCCACGTCGCCGTGAATCCGGGCAGCACGGCGGTGGCGACGCTATCGATGACATCCGATACGAAACACACCTTTGAGCTGCACGCACCCTTGGGAAGGGCTGGCTTTAACAACGGCATGGCGACCAGAGCCAGGGTCGTGAACAGAGTGGCGAAATAAGCGACCCGCCGCCACCATACCCAATTCCAGACATGCTCGCGCTGTTTCATAAACGGCGAGTTGTCATTTAATAATGCGGTTTGGAGATAGTTGGCGCCATCGGTGATGGAACCGTCGATACCCAAGACGGCGAAGCCCGGGGGCAGCACAAAGGGCGCATAACCATCCTGGCCTAGCTGGATGCGCCGGAGCACACTCTCGTGGATCTTGCACCGTTTAACGGCTACTTCCTTTGTGCTCGTGAGCTTCTCGATCCGGCGCGGGTTATAGCGGTAATAACCTGCGAGGCCGTGCCGCGAATCGTAGATCGGGCCGTTCTCGTCAGCCAGAGCGCGGAACCCATCCCAGATCTTCTGGCTGAAGCGGATGCCCGGCACACAGGTTTCACCTTCCATACGAGGCTTGTTGGCCTCACTCATGATCCATTCAAGAGGAACGTGCGACAAGCTGTCGTCAGGAAAGCCGCCACCGACATTAGAATGGACGCCGGCGAACCAGACTTGGCTGATGCGCTCGTCGTCGATGTGGGTCGTGTTCCTGTTGCCGCCAGGCACTCCTACTTCGGGATGTCCGGCTTGCGGCTCCTCATTCCACAGGCGCGGATGGAAAGTGTTGCGCTCGTCATCGAGCGCCAGGGCGTGTCGTGCCCAATTCACCCGTTGATGGAGGTTGAGATCGCGCATCGTGAGCGGCCAAATGAACCAATCGATCGCCCGTGTCAGCTCGTCGACCGGTAGGCCGTAGGCGTCCACCGTATCCCACAGACCGAGGAACTTGATTTCCAGCGGCGCCGGCGATCCGGGCGCGGCGATTTTTTCTAGGTCGCGGTAGAGTTTCTTGCCAAGCAGCCAGTCGCGAGCGTTGATAAAAACGTCGCGTAACGCGCGCAGGGGTCCGACGAGCCCGCCGGTCGTATTGCATTTCGTACGATATTCGCGATAAGCGGCCGCCACGTGGCGCTTGAGCTCGGCCTCGTTACCGTCGTAGGGGACGAGGCCCTGATCCATCATCAGGCCGACGAGGACACGGATGGTGAAGGCGCCGCGACTGAAACCAAATGCATAGATCTTGTCGCCCGGCTGGTAGGTGCGGCAGACGAAGGCGTACAGATCGCGCACATTACGTGCCAGACCGACGCCCAAGGCGCCGCCCATTGCCGCCAACGGCTTGAAAGACGAGGTGCCTACGCCATTGTCGTAAAACGCGAACTGGCGCGGCTCGGTCGGAACCTTCGGGTCGGTCAAATCGACTGCTTGGTAAACCCGCCAGACATTGGTCCTGAACAACTTGGCCGAGCTGTTGCCCGT
>JBGTCC010000752.1:0-3627 GCA_041749055.1 Thermodesulfobacteriota bacterium
GTTTCCACCGCTGGGGCGCAGCCGGTGATTTCGCAGCCGCGGATTTTGCTTTTGCTCGGCGCCGGCAGCGAGGCGAAGATCGTCGAAAGTTATTTAGGCGTGAGCGGCAAGGCTTATTTCTGCAACGCCGTCACCGAATTGGCCGGCGCTGAGGACTCCATCGTCGAGCACTACCGTTTACAGCAGGACAGCGACCAGGGTTTTCATGTCGGCACCCTGGCGGCGAACATGGCGCGGGGATGTCATCTGACCGCCCACGCGGTGACCTTGAGCGGCGCGCTGGTGCGCAACAATGTCCGCGTGCTGTTAAACGGCGCGGGCGCGGCGTGCGTGCTCAATGGACTTTATCTCGCCGACGGCAAGCAACATGTCGACAACTACACTCTAATCGAGCATGTCAGCCCGCGGGCGTCGAGCTTGGAACTGTACAAGGGCGTGCTCGGCGGCGCGGCCCATGGCGTCTTCAACGGCAAGATTATCGTCCACAAAGATGCCCAGAAGTCCGATGCGCGCCAGACCAACAAGAATTTATTATTGTCGGACAGCGCGGTCATCGACACCAAACCGCAGCTGGAAATTCATGCCGACGATGTCAAATGCAGCCATGGCTCGACCATTGGCCAGCTCGATGGCGATGCGATTTTTTATCTGCGCTCGCGCGGCTTGGATGTGGCGGCGGCGCGCAGTCTGTTGAGTTTTGCCTTTGCCAGCGACGTGGTGCGGCGGCTGGGTATCGAACACTTGCGCCAGCGTTTGGACGAGTACCTGGTCGGGCGATTCGGAGCTTGGTGATATTCCTATGAAGGCGATGTTGCAGAAAACCGATGGGATGATGGCGCCGGAGAAGTTCGACGTAGCCCGGGTGCGCCAAGATTTTCCCATTCTCAGTCAGAAAATCCATGGCAAGCCGCTGGTTTACTTCGACAACGGCGCCACCAGTCAAAAGCCGCAGTGCGTCATCGACGCCATCGAGCACTACTATCGGGCGGAGAATTCCAACATCCACCGCGGCGTGCACCAATTGAGCGAGCGCGCCACGGCGGCCTATGAAGCGGCGCGCGGCAAGCTCCGTGGTTTTATCAACGCCCCTTCGGATCGGGAGATCATCTTCGTGCGCGGCACCACCGAGGCGATCAACCTGGTGGCGCAGAGTTACGGCCGGGCATTTTTGAAAGCCGGTGACGAGATCGTCGTCTCGGCCATGGAGCATCACTCCAACATCGTGCCCTGGCAGATGTTGTGCGACCAGGTTGGCGCCAAGCTGCGGGTGATTCCGATCAACCATGACGGCGAGATCGTCATGGAAGAATATCAGCGCTTGCTCAACGACCGAACGAAATTCGTCTCGGTGACCCATGTCTCCAATGCGCTCGGGACCGTGGTGCCGGTGAAAGAAATTATTGCCCTGGCCCATGGGCGCGGCGTGCCGGTGCTGCTCGACGGCGCCCAGGCGGTGCCGCACTTAAAAATTGACGTGCAGGAGCTCGATTGCGATTTCTACGCCTTCTCCGGCCATAAGATGTTTGGGCCGACGGGGGTAGGAGTGTTGTACGGCCGCGCCGAGTTGCTGGAAAAAATGCCGCCCTATCAGGGCGGCGGCGACATGATCAGTCTGGTCACATTTGAAAAAACTCATTACAACGTCCTGCCGTACAAGTTCGAGGCGGGCACGCCGAACATTGCCGATGGCATCGCGTTGGGCGCGGCGGTGGACTATTTGCGCGCCCTCGATTGGCCGGCGGTGATCGCCCATGAAGACCGATTGCTGCGCTACGCCACCGATGCGTTGGGGCAAATCGCCGCGCTGCGGATTATCGGCACGGCCAAGGAAAAGGCCGGGGTGCTGTCGTTTGTTTTCGACCAGGTGCATGCCCATGACGTTGGCACGATCCTCGATCAGGAAGGGGTCGCGGTGCGCGCGGGGCACCATTGTGCCATGCCGGTGATGCAGCGTTTCGGCGTGCCGGCGACGGTGCGGGCGTCCTTTGCGTTTTATAATACGATCGAAGAAATTGACGTGCTGGTGCGCGCCATCGAGCGCGTCTTGAAGGTGTTTGGCTGATGTCGGAACTCGACGATCTCTATCAAGAAGTCATCCTCGACCATAACAAGAGTCCGCGGAACTTTCGCGTCTTGGCCGCGGCTAATCGCCAAGCGGAGGGATACAATCCCTTGTGCGGCGATCAAATCACGGTGTTTCTCCAGGTCGAAGACGGTGTGATCAAGGACATCAGTTTTCAAGGCTCGGGCTGCGCCATTTCCAAAGCTTCGGCATCGATGATGACCACCGAGCTCAAGGGTAAACCCGAAAGCGCGGCCTACGAACTTTTTAACAATGTCCATCACATGCTGACCGGCGAGCCGGGGGGCGACAGCGGCGCCGAACGGTTGGGCAAGCTCGCGGTGCTCTCCGGGGTGTGCAAATTTCCCGCGCGGGTGAAATGCGCCAGTCTGGCCTGGCACACCGTGCACTCGGCGCTCAAAGGCGAACAGCAGCCGGCAAAGACCGAATGATTCGGAGGCATAACGAAATGAGGCCGCGATCATGACGACTGACCAACCGATAATTCTTAAACGGGACTGTCCCGCGGTGATGGTGCCAAGCGGCGAACCGCTGTCGCTTCACGCCGGCGGCAAGGTCTGGCTCACCCAAGCACTGGGCGGCGGCTACACCGTGATGACCGATCACGGCCACACGGTGCGTATCGATGGCCGCGACGGCGATGCGCTTGGCTTGTCAGAGGGGCAGTCGCCAAGGGTGGAAACGACGGCAGCTGCGGGTTCGGTGCAGGATCGGGTGTGGCAGCAATTGCGCTCCTGTTTCGATCCGGAAATACCGGTCAATATCGTCGACTTGGGATTGATCTATGACTGCCAGGTCGAGCCGCTGCCGGGCGGCGGCCACAAAGCCACGATCCATTTTACTTTGACCGCGCAGGGATGTGGCATGGGCGAGTTTCTCAAAGCCGATATCAGGCGCAAGTTGCTCGAAGTGAAGGATGTGCGAGAGGCGGCAGTCGAGCTGGTCTGGGAACCGCAGTGGAACCAGAGCCGCATGTCGGTGCACGCCAAACATCAACTCGGGATTGAATAGCCAAGTGATAATATGGAAAGCATCAATCAAACGATTATCGAAGCGGAAGTCATCGAAGCTCTGCGCACCATCTTCGACCCGGAGATCCCGGTGAATGTTTACGAGCTCGGTTTGATCTACCTGGTCGAGGTCAGCGGCGAAGGGGCTGTGGCGATTCGCATGACTCTGACCTCGCCGCATTGTCCGGCGGTGCAATCGATGCCGGCGGAAATCGAGGCCAAGGTGCGAGAGATTTCCGGCGTCACCGATGTCTCCATCGATCTGGTCTGGGACCCGCCGTGGGAGCAAAGCAAAATGTCCGAAGCCGCGCGGTTGCAGTTAGGCATGATGTAACGTCTTCGTGCCGCTCGAGACGGCCTGAGGAATAGACTTCGGAGCCAATCAAAAATTCCACGACCATGACGCCATTTGACCGATTAGGCGGTGAAGTAAAACTGCGCGCCGTCATCGATACCTTCGTCGACCGGGTGTTCGCCGATCGCATGATCGGTTTTTTCTTCCGCAATGCCGACAAGGCGCGCATTAAAGAAATG
>JBGTCC010000753.1:0-11966 GCA_041749055.1 Thermodesulfobacteriota bacterium
AACCCTCGCCGACACCGCTGCGGCCGTCGCTGCCACTGACCGCTACGACGATGGCGTCGCTTTCCTCGCGGCTGTGCAGCGCATGGCTGAACGCTTGGTGAAACGGGATGCGCAGGCGGTAAATCGTCAGCGCTTCGACGCGATGAGAGGCGGTCGACTTGCTTCGCGTTTTTAGACGTGAACTTGGCGGAAAATAATGGCGGCAGAATAGCTGGTCGCCGAGGGTGAAGCCGGCGATATGTTCGAACAGGGCGTCGGAGATCTGATGAAACTCACCGTAGTCTTGGATTACCGTGATCGCTTCTTCGGCGTGGCGGATATCGACTTCGGAATGAAGCTCGAACCAGCGTAGGGCTGCGTGTGGAATGGCGTATTTATCGCTCAGCGCGCTGGCCAGTTCGCTGGAGCAGCGCGACAGCATGAACTCGAAGCTCATGGTTTCGAGCAGCACGGACAGACAAAGCTCGCGCAACGTCGCCGCCGGCACGCGGCTGGCGCAGACCAGCGCGACGCGCCGGCGCGCATCGGCGATCAGTTGATTGACTTCGTCGTCAGTGCAGCCGATCACGCGAGCCATTTCCATCAGCAGGGCGGAATGCGGCGGCTCGCTCTCCGACCGGCCCATTTCTTCGAGCAGGTTTTCTTTCAACATCTCGGCCGCCGCCGATGGCAGCGAGGCGAAGCAGAGCGCGACGATATGCGACGATAAATAATGGGTGCGAAAGATATTGCGCAAAAACTCGTAGGCGGTCACCATCCCCGCGCCGCCGCCGACGAGGTCGCGATATTCGCGAGCTTGCTTGAAATCGTTGGTGGCTTGCTCGAAGTATTTAACGATCTGTGCCGCGGCGAGCATGGTTACCTCCGATGATAATAGTTCCGTTCTATTTCAACGCCGAATCGACGTATGGGCCGACCTGCGTGTCGGCCCTCCGAACTCCGTTCCGTCGTAGGAATGTGTCGCGCCACTAGCGCATCTTTAGCCATCGGCCTTTTCCAAGGCCATCGCTTTGACTCTTTTCAGATCGGCTTTGCCTGAGCCGAGGATGGGAATCTCGTCGATGGCGTGAAGATCGTCGCGCTTGGGGAGCCAAAGCTTGGGCAATGCGGATTTGTTGAGCTTGTCCCACAACTCTTCGCGGCTGACGCCATTCTTGGCGTAGAAAACCACCAGCCGCTCGCCGCGCTGTTCGTCCGGGATCGCTGTCACCACCGATGCCGGGCTGCCGAGGACGTCGTTGATCATCTCTTCGATCTTCATATGCGGCACCATCTCGCCGCCGATCTTGCTGAAGCGCGACAGTCGGTCGGTGATGGTGATGAAGCCGTCCTCATCGATGGTCGCGATATCGCCAGTGACATACCAGCCTTGGCGCATTGCTTGATCGGTGAGGTTCTGCTGGTTCAAGTAGCCGAGCATGACGTTAGGTCCTTTGACGAGCAGGAGCCCTTCCTCGCCTGGGCCGAGGGGCGCGCCGCTATCAGGATCGATCACCTTGGTCGCCACGCCTGGGAGCGGATGGCCGACGGTGCCGGGCTTGTGGCCGGTCTGTTTTTCCTTGTCGTGGACGACATCGGGTGTGTTGACCGCGACCACGGGGGAGAGCTCCGTGCAGCCGTACCCTTCAAGCATCGTGATGGCGAATTTTTCTTGAAAACCCTTGGCAATTTGCTCACGCAGCTTTTCCGCGCCGGCGATGACGTAGCGCAGCGAGGCGAACTGTTCCTTGGTGCAGCGGCGCCAGTAGCTGACGTAAAAGGTCGGCGTGCTGATTAATAATGTCGCGCGGTATTTCTCGACGGTCTCACCAATGGTCTTGGCGTCGCTGGGATTGGGGTGATAGACCGCGCCGAAGCCGGTCAGCACTGGCAGCCAGATCGTCGCGGTGAAGCCGAAGGAGTGAAACAGCGGCAGGATGCCCATGATGCGATCCTGCGGCTGGAACTGAATCACCTGGCCGATCGCCTCGACGTTGGAAATGATGTTGTGGTGCGACAGCATCACGCCTTTGGGCGCGCCGGTGCTGCCGCTGGAAAAAATTATCGTCGCGAGATCGTTGGGCCGCTGTTGTTTGCGCGCGCGGCGACTGAGCCAACGCGCCGGCGTGACATAGGCTTTGACCGCCGTGGCGAGTTTCCGCGCGCCGGTAAACGTCTGGCGGATCTCTTCGACGAAAACCATGCCGTCCATTGCTTCAAGATTGGCTTTTTCTAAAAATACCCGCGAGGTGACGATGGTGGTGATCTTGCACTGGGCCAGCGCCGCGGTCATGGCTTCTTTGCCGGCGGTGAAGTTTAAATTAACCGGTACTTTGCCCGCTAGCAGTGTCGCGATGTTGACCAGCGCGCCGCCGACGCTGGCGGGCAGCATCACACCGACCATGGTCTGGTTGGCGCACCGGCTTCTCAGCCAGCGGCAAAAAAGCAGGCTAGCGATGAGCGCCTTGCCATAGGTGAGCTCTGTGCCGGTGGTGTCGGCCATGCAGAACCGCGACCAGTGGCGCTTGGCCATGTAGACGAACTTGGCGTGGAGCAGATCGCCGGGAAGACGGCGGTACTCCACCGCCGCGCTTTCCAGCTCTAAGATCGCGTTTCTTACCTGCGCCACGGTGGAGGTTGGCGGCAACGGCGCGCCAAACGAGACCGTGACTGAGTAGGGGAATTGCATCGGCCACTTCCGAAAGAACTTGCCGTCTTTAAAACTAAAGATGCTGCCCCAGAGCTGGTCCAAGTGCACCGGCACGATCGGATTATTCGAGCCCTCGACGATTTTTTCGAAGCCGCGCTTGAACGGCAGCAGCCGGCCGGTACGGCTGATCGCGCCCTCGGCGAAGATGCACACCACATGGCCGTTTTCGAGTTCGTTTCTCGCCCGCTTGAGCGACTGGACGATGTCGCGCCGGTTGTTCGGCGACACCGGGATCGAGCGCATCAGGCGGAAAAACCAGTTGAGCGATTTAAGGTCGTAATATTCGCGGTGCAGCATGAAGCGCACGAAGCGCGGCAGCGGCGCGCCGATCAAGATCGCATCGACGAAGGAGACATGATTGGCGATAAGCAGCGCCGCCCCTTTCATGGGAATGTTTTGCTCGCCGACGACGCGAATGCGGTAAAGGGTGTTGGTGATGAGCCAGAGGATAAAGCGCACGAAGTAATCGGGCAGCAGGTACAAGATCGCCACCGTGCCGCCCAGGGTAAAGAGTCCGATCAGCAAGATGATGGTATCGGGGGATAGCTGGAGCGGCGTTTTCAAGAACCAGTGCAGCGCCGCGGCCAGGGCGATGCCGATGGTGTTCATGAAATTGTTGGTGGCAATCAGTTGGCCCTTCTCTTGTTTGCCGCTGCGCTGTTGCAGGAGGGCATTGAGCGGCACGGCGAACAGGCCGGCGGAAAATCCCAGGAGCACCAGGGCTACCGCTGTGTAGGCGTAAGCGGGCGCCGACCAAGCGAGCAGCGCGAGGCACAAGCCCATCGTCACCGAGCCGAGCGGCACCAAACCCAGTTCGATATGATCACCCGAGAGCTTGCCGGCGGCGAGGCTGCCGACACCGATACCGATGGCCAAGAAAGTTCCCAACAGGCCGATGTGAAACTCATCGAGCTGCAACAGCTCTTTGCCGAAAAACAAAATATTGATCTGAACCAGCGCCCCAAGAAACCAAAAGTAAGAAATACCGATGACCGTCAACCAGAGCGGCCGGTCGCCGCGCAGGCGACGCAGGCCAGCGACGATTTCGCCGAAGGGATTAATGTTAAACAGTTTGGCGGAGCCCGAAGCCGGCACCCTGGTAATGCCGAGACTCGTAAAGTATCCGGCGATGGCGATGGCGATCATGATGAAACCGACGCGCGGCAAGTCGTTTTTCCACAGCGAAAATATCGCGCTGCCCAGCGAGGTGCCCAAGATGATCGCCATGAAGGTGCTCATCTCCAATAGGCCGTTGCCGCGCGACAGCTCTTTATCCGGCAGCATCTCCGGCAAAATGCCGTACTTGGCCGGGCTGAAAAAAGCCGAGTGCAAACCCATTAGAAACACCGCGCCGAGCATGGGCTGGATGTTACCAAAGAAAAATGCCGAGAGCGCGAAGATCATGATGGCGATCTCGCTCACCTTAACCGCCACGAGAATGGTCCGCTTACTGTAGACATCGGCGAGATGGCCGGCGTAGCCCGAGAAAAGCGCTGAAGGCAGGATGAACAAGAATGCGATCAGCTCGACATAGTTGTCGCCCGCGCCTATCGCCAGGTTGAGGGCGACGAAGGAAACCACGATTTTTAAGAAATTGTCGTTGAACGCGCCTAAAAACTGGGTGCAGAAGAAGGCAAAGAATCCCGGCTGTTTGAGCGTGTCGGTGTAGTTGCCGGTGTTCATAGCGATGCCATGGGAGTCGGTCCTATTTCTTCAACTAAACTGACGATGAATTCAAGCAGAATCTCAATGCGTATCGGCAGCCCTCTCGGCTGTTTGGCCGCCGATTGTGTTGGGCCTGGATCCTAAATCGGCTCGATTCTTTTCTGGCAAACATTTGCATCACTGATAGAGTGATGATGCCCCGTTCGGTGCAACTATGGCCTGCGCACGTTTAAACCGACCCTTATAAGTCTAATGAAGGTCATCGCAGCTACTCTGACCAACCAGTATAACATATTTTATAAAACCATCATTCGAGCGTCTTTATCGCACTAGATACTATCTTTCTTTCCGACCCGGCGACGACTTTTGATTTCTTAAGGATGAATAAGGATCGGTCGATGATTTAATGAGATGCAATATTTCCGAAAGGAAGCCTCGATATATCTCTCCCTGCGCGCACAAGCCAAGGTCCGGTGTGGCATTCCAATCAATTCAAACCAACTGCTCCTTTTCAAATCTGGGCTCGGAATGGTTCTCCACGGTTCGATGCCAACTGGTAAGGATCGAACTGAATGTTGAAATTTACGGGTTGAACCTCGCTAGTTCCTGACGTAAAACTACCGCACCGGAGGATAATTTTAATGCCCTTCCAATATCTCCCCGTCATGGCGCAAAACTCCGCGCCGAAACCGGCGCGTGTGCTGGTATCGCCGACAAAACCAGCCTGGTGCCCGATCAAGAAACCGTTGAATGAATCGCGCGTCGCGCTACTGAGCAGCGCAGCGTTGCGCTTGGCCGATCAGGAACCGTTCATTGCCCGTGAAGATTTCAATTATCGGCGCGTGCCGTCCGATCCGAGCGCTGGAGGAATTATCATCGATCATCATTCCGGCATCGGCCGAGTGCCCAAGCAGGACCCGGAGATTGTTTTTCCGCGCACGGCATTGGCGGATTTACAGAAGCGAGGCGTCGTCGGCAGCTTGGCACCGTTTCACTTTTCCTTCATGGGCGGCCTGCGCGATCATGGCAGGATTGAAAACGCGCTGGCTCCAGCCATCGCCAACGACTTGAAGCAAGCCCAGGTCGATCTCGCTCTGCTCGTGCCCTATTGACCCTTCTGCCATGAGACCGTCGGTCTCATCGCCCATGTGATCGAAGGCCAGGGCATTCCGACACTGATGATCGGCACCGCCCACGACATCATGAGCAAAGTAACGCCGCCGCGCGCGGTTTTTGTCGATCACCCAGTGGGCCGCACCTTCGGCCCGCCCCATGACCGCGTCCGTAACCAAGCGGTGCTCGCGCGCGCGCTCGAAGAACTCCCCAATTTCACACGCTCGGATGCACTCCGCGATCCAGGTTTCCAATGGTTGTCGGATGGCAGCCGCATTTGGGAGGATGAGTTAAGTGCTGAGATGCGCCAAGATCGCTGAGGCAAGTCAATCGGAAGTCTTTCCCTGCAAACGCAGCTTGGCCGTGGCGCCGAGTTTAGCTGCCCAGACTACTTGACTGTTCAACCGAATCGGCCATATTGGGGGCAACAATGAGCTTCGCCGGAGAGACCCGAACAGGACACATAATCACGTGGTAAATCAGTCACTGAATGTAGTGTTCAGGGACAATTTGCCGGCAAATTTACGAAACTCTCCCGCGACCAACTCTGGTCTTTGTGCACGGCGGCTCAGTGCGAGTTTATTACTGTCCTTTGGCATCTCCCTGCCGCTGGGGTTCGATCCTCAACTCAATCCTGAAAATGGTTGGGATGGAAAAGACGCCGCAATCCCAAAATTAACCGCCTCAGGCATACCTCTCAAGATTGATCCCCGACAGAAAATAGCCAATAACATCCTCTTGGAAAATGTACCTCAAGATCGCGGTAGCATTGGAATCCCATTTGCCGGCAGAGACTTCCAGCGGCAAAACCCAAAACCTGCTGCCGACGAGCCATCCCTTATTGCTCCGGAAATTTATCAGACGGCAAAGGCCCAAGGCTGGGTCCGCGTAATTGTCGATCTACGCTTACCACCGCACAGAGAAGATTCCGAAGTGTCTCGGGAAGATGCGATTCGTATGGCACAAAAAGCAATCCTTGACGAGCTAGCCCAGGTAAACCTTCGAGTTATCCGAAGCTACTCTTCGATTCCAGCCATTGTGCTGGCAGCATCCACGGATGCGCTCAAGATAATTGCCGCGTCACGTCACGTCACGCGCGTAACTGAAGACGGTCTATCGATCCCCTTTAAACCACGAGGAGCCACTAAATAACGGCAGACCTGATGACTCCGAAGGGGATGACACCATGATTATCCGATCATTTTTACCCGTGCTACTCACCTCTGTATTATTCATCCAGTGGTTGCTCCTGCCCGCGGCCATCGTCAGCGGGGCGGCCTCCTATAGGGTCCCACAGGGTTTGATGCAAAAGGCACAGCAACAGGGAACCGTCCGTGTCATCGTCCGGCTTTACACCCCGCCAACTACTGAAGCCGATATTGAGAGCGACCTGGAGATCGCTAGCCGCCGCAGAAGTATTGACTTCGCTCGCGCCTCCACGCGAGCTAGCTTGTCGCGATTGCCGCACCGGGTAATTCATGAGTTTCAAGATTTTCCATTTATGGCTCTCCGTCTCACCCCCGGGGGACTTCAAGCCTTAGAATCCCTGCGCGGAGTCGTCACCGAGGTCTTAGAGGATCAACTCAACGCGCCGTTTCTCGCCGAAAGCATCCCGCTGGTGCAAGCGGATCAGGCATGGGCGGGCGGATTCGCGGGACTAAGCTTGGACGGCACCGGCACCGTCATCGCGGTACTCGATACGGGTGTAGACAAGAGTCACGCATTCCTCAGTGGCAAAGTCATCGCCGAAGCGTGTTTTTCATCTAATGACTCGAGTTTATCGGCGACGAGTGTTTGCCCCGGCGGCGCTGAGACGTCCACGGTGACCGGCTCGGGTGTGCCTTGCAGCGCCAACGGCTGCGACCATGGCACCCACGTGGCCGGCATCGCAGCAGGCGGAGCCGGAGTCGCGCCGGGCGCAGGGATCATGGTAGTACAGGTATTTAGCCAATTCTCGGACGCATTTATCTGCCAGTTGACAGGTGATCCTCCGCCGTGCGCTCTGGCATTCACCTCAGATATCCTGGCAGGGTTACAGCATGTTTTTAACCAGCGGTCTCTGCTCAACATTGCCGCGGTCAACATGAGTCTCGGCGGACAAAGCTTTGCAACTCCCTGCAGCACCGACCCACGAGCAAGGATTATAAGGTCCCTTAAAACCGCGAACATTGCCACCGTCGTAGCGTCGGGGAATGAAGGTGAGGAAGCCCGTATTTCAGCTCCTGCGTGCGCGCCCGACGCGGTCAGTGTCGGCTCTACGGGAGACGGCTCCGGCGGGGCGACCGTAGATGAAGTTTCATTCTTCACCAATAGCGCAACCTTCCTATCGCTGTTGGCTCCGGGGTCGGTGATTAACTCGTCGATCCCCGGCGGCGGCTTTGCTGCATTCTCAGGAACCTCCATGGCCGCGCCACATGTCGCGGGAGCCTTTGCGATTCTCAAGCAAGCAGCGCCAAATGCCACAGTGAGCCAGATGCTGGCGGCATTACAGAGTTCCGGTCAAGCGGTTTTCGACCCGCTGAACGGCCTCACCAAACCGCGGATAAGAATCCTCGATGCCTTGGCTCAACTTCCTGCGGTGCAATTTAGCGCGCCAACTTATACGGTCGACGAGAGCAACCGCAGAACAACGATCACAGTAAATCGAAGCGGTGTCGCGGTTGGCACGTTGACTGTGAATTATGCGATCAACGCTGGCACCGCGACTTCAGGATCGGACTTTACGGCAAGGACCGGGAAGTTAAGATTCACGGCCAGTCAGACTACCAAAACTTTCACTGTCTCAATAAGAAATGACAGGATCAATGAAGCCGATGAAACGATCAACCTGACCCTAAGCGACCCCGTCGGCGGCCTGTTGGGAAGCCAGAACACGGCCGTCCTGACCGTGAACGATGACGATGCGCCAGGCGTGATTCAGTTTAGCGGAGCCAGTTACACGGTCGGCGAAGCCCGCAGAAGAGCAATTATTAAGGTTACCCGCACCGGCGGCAGCGCCAGCGGTGCCGGTGTGACCTATGCGACTAGCGATGGCACCGCGACGGCTGGGTCGGATTATACCGCAACCTCAGGAACCCTTACCTTTGCAGCAAACCAAACCCGTAAAATTTTCACAGTGCCGGTGACTAACGACAGGCTGGTCGACGGTAATGAAACGATCAATATTACGCTTTCCAACCCTACCGGTGGCGCAGCGCTCGGTGCGCAGGATATTGCCGTACTCACGATCAGCGATAATGATTAGTCGGAAGAGATTAAATAGAATAGTCGTTACCGCCGCATTCATCGATTCGTTTGGACGCCGTGAGTAGCCACCGAATCCGGCTCGGCAATTCTGCCAACCACGTGAGTCACTCTGCAATGTCACGATTAACCTCAAGCGACTGCACCCGGTGCACTACGCCGGCCATTGACTCAAGGCGAGTTTTCATACTTAATTGCCTGCGTTAAACTTCTGAGTCTTTTTAAAGGAATTCAATAAATGATAAAACTCCTAGGCAACTTACTTTGCCAATCGATCCTGGTCCTCACGTCGGTCACGTCAGCCAATGCAGCCGCGCCATTCTACGAAGGCAAGACTATCAAACTGATCGTCGGCTTCTCCGCTGGCGGCGGCTTCGATACCTACTCGCGCCTGATCGCGCGCCATCTGGGCCACCAAATTCCCGGGAACCCGGCCGTCGTCGTCGAGAACATGACCGGCGCCGCCAGCCTGCTCGCGGCCAATCATGTATATAAGGTCGCCAAGCCCGACGGCCTGACGATTTTGAATTTCCACGGCAACCAGGTAATCAACCAAGTGATCGGCAAGCCGGGTATCGAGTTCGACGCGCGCAAGTTCGAGTACATCGGCATCCCGACCCAGGACAACGTCGCCTGTGCCTTCACCAAGGCGAGCGGCATCACGACCTTCGACGCGTTGAGGAACGCGAAAACGCCGGTGAAGATCGGCGGCGTTGCGCCGGGCGATACGACTTACAACACCGCCAAGCTCTTGCTGGCGGCGCTCAAGCTGCCGATCCAACTGGTCGCGGGCTACAAAGGCACCGCTGAGGTTCGGCTCGCCGCCGAAGCCGGCGAAGTCGCCGGCGGCTGCTGGCAGTGGGAATCAATCAAATCGATCTGGCGTCAAGGACTCGAGTCCGGCAATGTGCTCATCGTCTTACAGGTCAATGCCAAGCCGCACCCCGAACTAGCGAAAGTCCCCAACGCCGTCGACTTCGCAGCTAACGACAACGCCAAGCAAATCCTCAAATTCGGCGGCCACGATCCCGCCGCGATAACCCGCCCTTACGCGCTGGCGCCCGGGACGCCCAAGGATCGCGTGTTGATACTACGGAAAGCGTACGGCGAGACCCTTAAAGATCCGGCGTTTATCGCCGACGCTAAAAAATCACGGCTCGACATCGATCCGTTGACCGGCGAGGAAATTGAGAAAATAGTCGATCAGCTTTTCAGGATTGAGCCCGCCATCGTCAATCAGCTAAAAGAGATCCTGCAATAATCGTCAGCGCTATCGTCAAGATAATACGAGAGGGGAATCAATCTATGAATCAGAGATGGTATATCGCGATTGCAGCCGTTTTTGTCGCCGGAATCTGGCACCAAAGCGCGACTTTCGCCCAGGAAAACTTTTACCAAGGCGCGACGGTGCGCATTATCGTCGGCGCCTCCGCCGGCGGCGGTTACGACACCTATTCGCGAACTATCGCGCGACATATCGGCAAGCACGTTCCGGGAAACCCAACCTTTGTGGTCGAGAATATGCCGGGCGCCGGTTTTCTGATCTCGGCCAACTATATGTACAATATCGCCAAGCCCGATGGTCTGACCATCGGGCATTTCATCGGCGGGCTATTCTTGCAGCAACTCCTGGGCAAACCGGGCATCCAGTTCGACGCGGCCAAATTTGGCTACATCGGCGTCCCGACCCAGGACAATTATGTCATCGGCGTGTCCAAAAAAAATACCGGCATCTCGACCATGGACCAATGGATGTCGTCCAAGACCATCGTCAAGCTTGGGGGAGTCGGCGCCGGTTCAGCCACGGACGATATCCCCAAAGTACTGATGGCAACCATCGGCCTTCCTGCGCAACTCGTCTCGGGTTACAAGGGAACCGCGGACGTAAAATTGGCGTACGATAGCGGCGAGGTCCAGGGGGTGTGCAACTCTTGGCAGTCCTTTGCCGCAACCTGGCCTAATCAGCTAAAAAGCGGCGACCTGCAGATGGTTTTGCAGACCACGGCGAAATCTCACCCGGAGCTTACCAAGGTGCCGTTGGCGTTTAGCTACGCCAAGACAGACGAAGCTCGAAATCTTGTCACCGCATTGGTTCACAGCGTAGGCCCAGCGGCCAGACCCTATATGCTTCCGCCGGGCACCCCGAAGGATCGTCTAACGGTGCTGCGAAAGGCATTCATGGACGTCATGAAAGATCCGGAGTTTCTTGCTGATGCGACAAAGGCCAAACTCGACATCAGCCCGCTCGACGGTGCCGAGCTGGAAAAAAATGTCCTCGATGTTTTCAAACTCGACTCCAAACTAATCCCACGCGCCAAGGAAATATTGAAATAACGCAAATCATTTCTCGAGTGATGGAGTGATGGAGTGGGGGAGTGATGTTCAGAAAACCCAACACTCCATCACCCGATTCTGCTAAAAGCCGCAATCCTTCGGCGTGACATCGATGGTCGCGATATGCTGCTTGTCTTTGTCAAAGTACGAATAACGGAGCGTCACGCCTTTCTTGAGAAAATCATCGCGCGTCTCCGGCCGGCTGCAAGCGCCTTGCGTTACGCGGTCGCGCGCACCGGCGGCGAATCGTTGATGATCGAGATCTTTCACCGCATAGTTCACTAGACGATAATTATAGATCAGCATCCCTTGATGGCCCGATGATGGCATCAACTCGGTTTCCTTGTCGATCATCACCGGCACGCCGCGATTGATCTCGCCGGCGATGCGGCGCAAATACTCCTGCGAGCGCGGGTTATCCGCCTCACTTGGGAAATATGCCGGCACCAGCCACCAGAGCAAGTAAGCCACGATGATGCCGACAGCTGCCCAAGCAATGTTCTTACCCATGTTCCGTCGTCTACTCATTATTCGTCGCGGTCGTTTCCTGCGCACTGTTGAATCGAACCAAATGCCAAGGCATTCGCCCTTTATGATCGCTGGCGACCACCCAAGCGCGCGGCAGCATGGGCAATTTAGCGAAATCGCGCTCCTTGACCAAGAGAAAGCCAGATTGGCCTGTCGCCAGCAATTTTCCTACCGACGCCGGTGAAGCTAGAACCACTATGACTTCGCGCTCCGCATAATAATTAAAATCATGCATGGTGTCGGCATAGATATACAACGCCGCAGTCGCTGACACCAATCTCTTGATCTCCAAGGCGAACGGCCGCGGCGATTTAAAAATTTCCAAATAAGGGAAAATCCAAAGCGCCGCCGTGATAATCGACAGTGTCATCATAGCGACGATCGCCACCATCGC
>JBGTCC010000754.1:0-3567 GCA_041749055.1 Thermodesulfobacteriota bacterium
AGAAGCGGGCTACACGCCGCGCTACCAAGGCGGCGTGCGCGAGCGCGACGGTGCCTATCATCAGGGCACGGTTTGGCCCTGGTTGATCGGCGCCTTCGTCGAAGCTTGGCTGCGCGTTCACGGCAACCATGGCGCGGTGAAAATTAAAGCCCGGGCACGTTTCCTCACGCCACTGATGGAGCACCTGCAGGAGGCCGGCCTCGGCCATGTTTCCGAGATCGCCGAGCCCGAAGCGCCGCATACACCGCGCGGCTGTCCCTTCCAGGCCTGGTCCCTGGGCGAATTGTTACGCCTTGATCTGGTCGTGCTAGCTGAGACAAGACCTTAGACTTTGCACCCAATCGCCATAGCGCGGCATCTAACGGATTGTCCATGAAAATCCTATCCGTCAATGTTGGACTGCCGCAGGAAATCTTTCACCAAGACAGATTGATCCGCACCGCCATCTTCAAAGAGCCGGCGGCAGCCCGAGTTCGCGTTGGCGCGTTGAACATCGACGGCGACCGACAAGCCGATCTCTCGGTTCATGGCGGCCCGAGCAAAGCCGTCTACGCGTACCCTTCGGAACACTACGCTTTTTGGCGCAAGGAACTGCCC
This sequence comes from Thermodesulfobacteriota bacterium, assembly GCA_041749055.1. Lineage (GTDB taxonomy): Bacteria > Desulfobacterota > Binatia > UBA9968 > UBA9968 > DP-20. The sequence goes on from JBGTCC010000754.1 coordinate 598, forward strand.
GGTGTCGATTTTCCCTGGGGCAGTTTCGGCGAAAATCTAACCACCGAAGGGTTACGGGAAAAAGACCTTAACATCGGCGACCGCTTATGCGTCGGTTCGGTGGAGCTGGTCGTTACCGAGCCGCGTCTCCCCTGTTATAAGCTCGGCGTGAAATTCAACCGCGACGATATGGTGCGGCGCTTTCTCAAGAGCCGATGCACCGGATTCTATTGCGCGGTCTTGCGCGAAGGCGAACTCGGCGCCGGCGATACGGTTTATTTTCTCAGCCGCGATGACAACCCAGTGAGCGTCGCCGACATCACCCGGATCTACGCCTTTGATAAACAAGATCTAGCCGGCACGCGGCGCGCCGCCGAGCTGCGCGCCCTGCCGGAGAGCTGGCGCAACTATTTCCGCGAGCGCGTCAAGATGTTGACAGCAGCCAATCACACGTAAGATGTCGGGGCCGATTTTTTGTCCGGCGACTTGAACGTTTTGAACATTTTGAACGACTTGAACCAACCGGCGCATCCTGCGCCGGCATACAGGATTTGCTAAAATGGCCGATAAGAAATCTATCCGAACTAGAAAGAAACCAGTGAGCCAGGAAGAACTTCGACTACACCAGGACCACATTCGCACGGCAAACTGGAAGCGCTGGGGACCCTACTGGTCCGAACGCCAATGGGGCACGGTGCGCGAAGACTACAGCCCCTACGGCACCGCTTGGGATTCGTTCCCCCACGACCACGCCCGCAGCCGCGCCTACCGCTGGGGCGAAGACGGTCTCGGCGGCATCTCCGACCGCCGCCAATATATTTGTTTCGCGCTGGCCTTATGGAATGGCATAGATCCGATCTTGAAAGAGCGCCTCTTCGGCCTCACCGGCAACGAAGGCAACCACGGCGAGGACGTTAAAGAATATTATTTTTATCTCGACTCGACGCCGACTCACTCTTACATGAAATTCCTCTACAAGTACCCGCAAGCGGAATTTCCCTACGGGCGGCTAGTCGAAGAAAACCGCCGGCGCGGCAAAGGCGATCTGGAGTTCGAACTCGTCGACACCGGAATCTTCGACGACAATTGTTATTTCGACGTGGTCATCGAATACGCCAAGGCCAGCGCCGACGATATCTTGATCCGCATCGAAGCGACCAATCGCGGCACGGCAGCGGCGCCCCTGCACCTCCTGCCCACCGTCTGGTTTCGCAACACCTGGTCCTGGGGCTTGGATGCGCGCAAACCCCGACTTAACCGAGAGGAAGCCGCCGAAATCGCAGCGATCAAACTCAGCCACAATTACTACGGCAACCGCTGGCTTTACTGCGAAGGCAGGCCGGAGCTGCTCTTTACTGACAACGAAACCAACACCCAGCGTCTCTACGGTTTGGCAAACGAGACGCTCTACGTGAAAGACAGTATCAACGATTATGTCATTCACGGAGCCAAACATGCGGTCAATCCCGCGGCCAGCGGCACCAAAGGCGCGGCGCACTACCAGATGAACGTCGCCGCCGGCCAAACCGTCGCGTTGCGGCTGCGTTTGAGCGACGCCACACCCGGCAAACTTGACGCCTTGGACGGCAAATTCGATGAACTGTTCACCCAGCGGCGCGCCGAAGCGGATGAATTTTACGCCACGGTGATTCCGGACGGCGCGCGGTCAGACCGCAAGAATGTCATGCGCCAAGCCTTGGGCGGCCTTTTGTGGAGCAAACAGTTTTATTATTACGATGTGAACCGCTGGCTCAAAGGCGATCCAGGCGGCGCCGAACCGCCCAAGAATCGCACCCATGGCCGCAACCACGAGTGGCGCCACTTATATAATTCCGATGTCATCTCGATGCCGGACAAGTGGGAGTATCCCTGGTACGCCGCCTGGGATCTGGCCTTTCACTGCGTCGCCCTGGCGATCGTCGATTCGGCGTTTGCTAAAGAACAACTGTTACTCATGACCCGCGAGTGGTACATGCACCCCAATGGCCAGTTGCCCGCCTACGAATGGGCGTTCGGCGACGTCAATCCGCCGGTCCATGCCTGGGCTGCCTGGCGCGTCTACAAAGTAGAAATGAAACGGCGCGGCGACGGCGACCGGATATTTCTCGAGCGGATTTTTCAAAAACTACTCTTGAACTTCACCTGGTGGGTCAACCGGAAGGACGCCGACGGGCGCAACGTATTCCAAGGCGGCTTTCTCGGCCTCGACAACATCGGCGTCTTCGATCGTAGCGCACCGCTGCCCACCGGCGGACATATCGAGCAGTCCGATGGCACCAGCTGGATGGGCATGTATTGTCTCAACATGCTGGCGATCGCGTTGGAATTAGCCAAAGAAAACCCGGCCTACGAAGATGTCGCCAGCAAGTTTTTTGAACATTTTGTCTACATTTGCAGCGCCATGAACAATATCGGCGGCGAGAATATCGAGCTGTGGGACGCCAAAGACGGATTTTTCTACGACGTCTTGTCGCTGCCCAACGGCCAACGTTCGCACCTGAAAGTCCGCTCGCTGGTGGGCCTGATTCCACTCTTCGCCGTTGAGACTTTAGACCCGACCGTGGTCGACAAGTTGCCGGGCTTCAAACGGCGCATGCAATGGTTTATCGAAAACCGCCCGGAGCTGGGCGAGCATATCGAAACCGAATCGACCGACGACGGCCCGCGGCGCTTTCTTTCCCTGGTCAACCGGCACCGGTTAAAACGCGTGCTCCATTACATGTTGGATGAAAACGAATTCATGTCGCCGTACGGTATCCGCGCCGTCTCGCGCTACCACCGCGACCATCCCTACGCGCTCAAAGCCAACGGCGACGAATATCGTGTCGACTATGAGCCGGCGGAGTCGAGCACCGGTCTGTTCGGCGGCAACTCCAATTGGCGCGGTCCGATCTGGTTCCCGCTCAACTATCTGATCATCGAGTCGCTGCAGAAGTTTCATCACTACCACGGTGAAGACTTCAAGGTCGAGTGTCCAACTGGCTCCGACCA
>JBGTCC010000755.1:0-7973 GCA_041749055.1 Thermodesulfobacteriota bacterium
GGCGCGGGTTTTGCGCGCGCCTCGGGACGGCTGCTTCAACGCGCAGCGGCAAATCGGCGAGCTGGTCAGCGCGGGGGAAATCGTTGGTGAAATCGCCGGCGAGCCGGTGCGCTCGGCGATCGCTGGGCTGATCCGCGGCATGCTCCATGACGGTGTCGAAATCCAGGCTGGCATGAAGCTTGGCGACATTGATCCAAGGGGTGAAAGAGAGTATGTTAACTCGATTTCCGACAAGGCTAGGGCCATTGGCGGAGGGGTTTTGGAAGCGATATTGCATTCGTACCCCAGCCTTAAATTTCCCGCCTGACCGGTAGGGCAAAAATTAACTGCAAAGGATGAAGCGCGCGTGGATCCCAAACAGCTGACCATCGATCAAGTTCAAGAAATTCTTCTCAAAGAGAAATATGTCTGCGACCGTTCTCTGGCGACCGTGGTTTATTTATCGCTGGTGATGGGTAAACCGCTTCTTCTCGAAGGCGAGGCGGGTGTCGGCAAGACCGAAATCGCCAAGGTGCTGTCCAAGGTCTTGGGCGCGCGGCTAATCCGCTTGCAGTGCTACGAAGGACTCGACGCCAGCACCTCGCTTTACGAGTGGAACTACCCCAAGCAGATGCTCCACATCAAGCTCGAAGAGATCGAGCGCGGCGATAAAAAGAAAGTCGAAACCGAGATATTCACCCAGGATTACTTGGTCAAACGGCCGCTGCTCGAAGCGATCCAAAGCGAGGATGCCACGCCGCCGGTGCTGTTGATCGACGAGATCGATCGCGCCGATATGGAATTCGAGGCGTTTTTGCTCGAAGTCTTGTCCGATTTTCAGATCACCATTCCCGAGTTGGGAACCGTGGCGGCTAAGCAGCGACCCTATGTGTTTCTCACCTCCAACCGCACCCGGGAAATCCACGACGCATTGAAACGGCGCTGCTTGTACCACTGGATCGAGTATCCGACCTTCGACAAGGAATACGAGATCATCACGACGAAGTTTCCCGAGGTCGAAACCAAGATGGCGCAGCAGATCTGCGCCTTCATGCAGAAGGTGCGCGAGATGAATTTCTACAAGCGCCCCGGCGTCGCCGAAACTTTGGACTGGGCGTCGGCGCTAATCGCGCTCAACCGCAAACAGTTGGATGACAAGTCGGTGATCGAGACCATGGGCTGCGTGTTCAAGTACCGCGAAGATTTGAGCCACCTGCGCGAGCAGGTGGAAAACCGCCAGTTCAGTCTCGACGCGCTGCTGCGCACGTCGCCGGAGCTAGTGAGTTAGAGATCGATGGATATCACTCCCGAAACAGTCGCGGAGGCGGTCAACAAAGTCGCCTCGGTACGCGGCAAGGGAACCTTGCCGAACATGATGGCGTTTGGCCGTGCCCTGAAACATCTCGGCGTCAAGGTCAGCTTGAGCCAGCTGCTCGACGCCTCGCGTTCGGCGGATTTGGTCGACATCGCCGCACGGGGCGATTTTCGCACGCTGTTGCGCGCCAACTTGATCTCGCAAAAAGAAGACTTTCCGGTCTTCGACATGCTCTTCGATTGCTTCTGGCGTGAGCAGAGTTACGAGCGCGTGCCGATGGAGACCATGGACATTCAAGGCACGCCCACCGAGTCCAACGCCCCGGAGGGCGGCGATGAGGAAGGCGGTGTCGAAGAGGCCGCCTCCGAGGCGATCGCCAACGAGAATCTGCCGCTGGAGAATCTCGACGAGTTCGCGGTACCAACCTACAGCGCCCAGGAATTGATGAACCGCAAGGACTTCAGCGAGATGGGTACCGAGGAAAGCCGCGCCATCGCCCGGGCGATTCTGCTGATCGCCACCAAAATCGCCACCCAGATCAGCCGGCGCAAGAAAATCGGTCGCAAAGGTCCGGTCATCGATCCGCGCGCGACCATGCGGCGCAGCATGAAATACGGCGGCGAAGTGATCGAAATGGCGCACCGCAAGCGGCGCATCAAGAAGACCAAAGTCGTACTGCTGTGCGATGTCAGCGGCTCGATGGATTGTTACAGCCGGTTCCTGATTCTATTCATGTACGGTTTGCAAAATGAGCTATGGGGCGTCGAGACGTTCGTTTTCAGCACCTCGCTCAGCCGGATTACCCATTTGATCCGCACCAAAAATATCGTCGATGCGTTGGACAAGATTTCCGGGACAATTCTCGGCTGGTCCGGCGGCACCAATATCGGTCGCTCGCTGCATACCTTCAACCGCAATTTCGCGCCGAGCATGGTGACGCACCGCACGGTGGTGGTGATCATCAGCGACGGTTGGGACCGCGGCGATGTGAGTTTGTTAGAAAAAGAAATGCAGGACATCAAACGGCGCGCCAAGAAAATCATCTGGCTCAATCCATTGCTGGCGAGCGAGAATTACGAGCCGCTGTGCAAAGGCATGCAGGCAGCGCTGCCATATTTGGATATGTTTTTGTCGGTGCACAATGTCAACAGTTTGGTTGCGTTAGGGCGAACGCTCGAGAAAATGGTGGCTTAACTAAATTGAGGATTAGGATTGAAGATGGATTCGAACCATCGCTGACCCAATTCAGGAGGTACGAACATGGCTGGACCTGGCGCTTGTTACACGGACGCGGATTTAGAAGCGAAAAAGAAAGATACGATCTATCATCAGGTCAACGAGTTTCTCGCCAAGGGCGAGACCGTCGCGGTGGCGACCATCGTCTCGGCCAAGGGTTCGACGCCGCGCGAAGTCGGCGCCAAGATGGTGGTGACCGCTTGGGGTGAAATCTTGGGCACCATCGGCGGCGGCTGCGGCGAGGCTGATGTCAAACGCGAAGCCATCGAAGTGATCCGCTCGCGCAAGCCGCGCACGGTGCGGGTCGATTTGCTCGACGATATCTCCTCGGATAGCCCGGCGGTATGCGGCGGTATCATGAACGTCTTCATCGATCCCTGGTGGCAGGAACGCGATCAGGAGGCGGGAAGCGGCAAATGAGTTCGCTGTCCGAAGAGCTAGTTAAGATCGCCGAACAGGGCGAAGCGGCGGTGCTGGTCACCGTCGTCGAAATCACGGGCGACGGGCAAGTCCAACCCGGCGCCAAGTGTCTGATCCGCGATGGCAAGGCGCTGGTGGAAACCATCGGCGACGCCAGAGTGGTTGCCGCCCTGGTGCGCGAGAGCGACAGCCATGCGCGTGCGGAAAAGTCGCAGCTGGTTTCGCTGGCGATTCCTGATAGCACGATCAAACTCGATGTATTCTTCGAAGTGATGCCGGCGCCGCCCCGGCTCATCGTCGTCGGCGCGGGTCATATCGCGGTGCCGCTGGTCAGGATCGCCAAGGTGCTCGATTTTCACGTTACCGTGATCGACGACCGTTTGCTCTACGCCAACCGCGAGCGCTTCCCCGACGCTGATGAAGTGTTGACCGGCGACATGGCGCAGATGCTCAAGGAAATGACCCTCACGCCGTCTTGCTATATCGTCTTGATCACCCGCGGCCATGCCTACGACGAGCCCTGCCTGCGCAACATCATTCACAGCAAGGCGAAGTACATCGGCATGATCGGCAGTCGGCGGCGCATCAAAGCGTGTTTTCAGCGTTTCCGCGATGAAGAGAAAGTCACCGAGGAGGCGATCGAACGTATCTACGCGCCCATCGGTCTCGATATCGCCACCGAGACGCCGGCAGAAATCGCTGTGTCGATTCTCGGCGAGGTGATCAAGATCCGGCGCGGCGGTAAAGCCGCGTCGTTGTCGGGCCATTAAACTATTTCGCGCGTGACGACGATGGAACGATTGAGCGGAATTATATTTTCCGACTTGGGGCAAGCGTCATCGTTCATGGCCCTCGATTGGGTACAGGATTTGTTAAATGAGCGCCTTGGCTACCGTCCGTTTCCAGCGACCCTCAACGTCCGGCCCAAGGGCGCCGAGGACGCCCAGGTTTGGCGGCGGGTGCAGCGCGATCATGATGGAACGCCATTGACGCCGGCCTCTGACGGTCATTGTGGCGCGAAGTTATATCGCGTCGAAATATACCAGGAGGCGAATAGCATTAAGGTCGGTGGCGCAATCTTGCTTCCCGAAGTGGATGATTATCCGCCAGATAAAATTGAAATTGTCGCGCCGATGCGCTTGAAAGAGCATTTCCGTGTCGAAGATGGCGATCAACTCACATTGGAGTTTCTCAATTGAAACAGCAGAAACGGCTCATCATCGGGGTCTCCGGCGCCACCGGCGCGATCTACGGCGTGCGCATGTTGGAGATACTCTCGAAGATCGATGACATCGAGACTCATCTGGTCTTGAGCAAAGCCGGCAAGATGACCATCCAAGTAGAGACGCCCTACTCGGTCAAAGAGGTCGAAGCCATGGCCGACGTGGTGCATGACGTTAACAACGTCGGCGCGAGCATTTCCAGCGGCTCGTTTCGCACCGCGGGCATGGTGATCGCCCCTTGTTCGATGAAATCCATGGGCGCCATCGCCCATTCGTTGGGCGGCGATTTGTTGGTGCGCGCCGCCGACGTGGTTTTGAAAGAACGGAAAAAGCTCGTGCTGGTGGTGCGCGAGACGCCGCTCCATTTGGGCCATCTCGAAGCGATGGCGACGCTCACGCGCATCGGCGCGATCATTTTCCCGCCGGTGCCCGCGTTTTATCACCGGCCGAAGACTTTGGACGACGTGATCAACCAGACGGTGACGCGGATCCTCGATCAGTTCGACATCGATGTCGAATTGTTTCACCGCTGGGACGACGACGGCATGAGCCGCCATCCCGATGCGGCCAAGCCCAAGCCGACGCCAATCAGCGCGGCTAAAGACCGCAACGAAGCGAAGAAACAGCGCTAGCCTAGGTGGTTCTCTGGACTATGCCACGCCCCCGGGCCAGTAAAGCCCTGACCAAAACCCAAGCGCGCAAAAAACAGCATCTGGAAATTTGCCTCGACACCGCCACTGTCAGCGGCCATTCCAGCACCGGGCTCGACCGCTATCGTTTCATTCACAACGCTCTGCCTGAATTAGATCTCGACGAGATCGATGTCGCGACGACGTTTCTCGGTAAGAAACTCAAAGCGCCGATCCTGATTTCGTCGATGACCGGCGGTTTCGATCTGGCGCGCAAGGTCAATCGCAACCTCGCCGCGGCCGCGCAGGAACTTGGCATTGCCATGGGAGTCGGTTCTCAGCGGGTCGCCATTGAAGAGTCGTCCGCTGCCGAATCGTTTCACGTGCGCGATGTCGCGCCGGACATTCTATTGCTTGGCAACTTGGGCGCGGTGCAGTTGAATTACGGCTACACCATCGAGCAGTGCCGGCGCGCTGTCGCGATGATCGGCGCCGACGCTTTGATTTTGCATTTAAATGTTCTGCAGGAAGCGCTCCAGCCCGAGGGCAATCGCAACTTCAAGGGACTGACGGAAAAGATCGCTGCGGTTTGCCGCGAGCTGAAAGTTCCCGTCGTCGTCAAAGAAGTCGGCAACGGTATTTCGGTCGAGGTGGCCAAGCGATTACATAGCGCCGGCGTCGCCGCCATCGATATCGCCGGCAAAGGCGGCACCGCCTGGTCCGCCGTTGAAGCCCAGCGCGCGACGCAGCAAGGCAATCCCTACAGTACAACTTTCATTGACTGGGGAATACCAACCGAGGAAGCGTTGGTCGGTGTACGTGCCGCGTTGCCGGAGTTTCAGTTGGTCGCCTCGGGGGGTATTCGCAGCGGCCTCGATGTTGCCAAGAGCATCGCCCTGGGCGCCGACCTGGCGGCCTTCGGCCAGCCGCTGCTCGCTGCGGCTTTGGAGTCGTCCGGCGAAGTGATAAAATTCCTCAGTGGGATTATTCACGAACTCAAGGTCGCGATGCTGTGCGCGGGCGCGGTTAACTTGGCCGCGCTGCGCCAGGCAACGTTGGTTCGTTCCGCGTGATGCCGGCGTTGCGTTATCGCTTGGTATCATGCCTCGAGCCGCATAGATTCCACTGCGCCGATGGCTGAAGAGCTCAAACAACAGGTCCTCGATTACTTAAAAAGTCATAACACCATGACGCTGGCGACCTGCGCCGGCGACGCGCCTTGGGCGGCCACGGTATTTTTTGCCAGCGATGATTTGCGGCTGTATTTTTTTTCGGCGCCGGAATCGCGCCACTGCCAGAATTTGGCGGCCAACGGGCGAGTGGCCGTGACGGTCCAGGAAGACTATCAAGACTGGCGCAAGATCAAAGGCATTCAATTTGAAGGGCGGGCCGAGCTGGTCGATGGGCTAGCGGCAAAGGCCAAAGCGATGGCCATTTACGCCCTCAAGTACCCGGAAGTCATCCAGCTCTTTACCGATCCGACAAGCGGGGTGTTTCACAAGGCGTTTCTCAAAGTTAGGTTCTATTGCGTGGTGCCCGAGAAACTGTTCTTTATCGATAACGCGCAGGGCTTTGGCAAGCGCCAGGAACTGCTCTTGGAGCCATAGCCGGCACCGGCGCGCCAACGTCTAAGGAGTATTGGATTCACCATGTCACAGCTACTAGGCAAAGAACTACCGGCGGCATTACACGAGCGGCTCGACGGTAGCGAAGTCCAAAGCCACGAGGGCAAGATCATTCCGATCTTTACCATCGACGACGCCGGCTGGGCTCATCCGGCGCTGTTGTCCTATTACGAGATCGCCGCCAAGGATGCCTCGACCCTCGATATGGCGTTGTGGAAGGACAGCTCGACGTCGAAGAATTTGCGCCAGACCGGCAAGGTGACGCTGATGATCTCCGACCAGGGGGTGAATTATTATCTAAAAGGCAGTGCGCGCGAATTGCACTACGAGATGCCGGGAGCGGCGCCGGTGTCGCGTTTTCGCGTGACCTTGGAGCAGGTCATCGAGGACCAAGAGCCCAATGCCGAAATCACCACGGGGTTAACGTATCGGCGTATGACTGAGCGCGACCCCAACGATTTTGCCGCGAAGGTTTTTCGCCTATTGTGCGAGGAGGCATGAAGTTCAAGAAAACGATGGTCACCGCGGTTTTTCTTTTGGCCGCCGCCGGCGCCGGTTACGCTTATTGGCGTATGGGGAATGGACCCAAAGAGCCGCCGTATTTAACGACGCCGGTGGCGAAGGCAAACATTCGCCAAGTGGTGTCTTCGACCGGCACGCTGCAGGCGGTGACCACGGTGTTGGTCGGCAGCCAGGTGTCCGGCACCATCGCCAAGCTCAACGCCGACTTCAACAGCAAGGTAAAAAAAGGCCAGATCGTCGCCGAACTTGACCAGGCGCGCTTTGCCGCCAGGGTGGAAGAGACCCGCGCCAATGTATTGGCCTCCCAAGCCAACCTCGCGAAGTCGAAAGTCGCCCTCGAAGATGCCGAGCGAACTTTAAAACGCGCCAAAGAACTCAAACAGCGCGAGCTGGTGTCGCAGAGCGAATTGGACGCGGCGCAGACCGCCCACGATTCGGCGCGCTCACAGGTCAACGTAACTCAAGCACAAGTAGGACAGGCCCAGGCGTCGATGAATCAAGCGCAGATCGACCTGGGCTACACGGTCATTCGTTCGCCGATCGACGGTATCGTGATTTCGCGCAACATCGATGTCGGCCAGACCGTGGCGGCGTCGCTGTCGGCGCCGACCCTGTTCACCATCGCTAACGATCTGACCAAGATGGAGGTGCATACCAACGTCGATGAGGCGGATGTCGGCAATATTTCCGACGGACAGGACGTGAGCTTTACCGTCGACGCCCATGCGCAGCGGCGCTTCCGCGGCAAGGTGAATCAAGTGCGCAATGCGCCGATCAACGTCCAGGGCGTGGTGACTTATAATTCGGTTGTCCGCATTAATAATAAAGAGCTCTTGCTCAAGCCCGGCATGACCGCCAACGTGCAGTTTCTCGTGGCGCAAAAAGAAGACGCGCTGGCGATTCCTAATGTCGCGCTGCGCTTCCGTCCGCCGGAGGAGAAAAACGAAGCCCAGGAGTTGTTGCGCCAGGAACAGGGACGGGTGGGCGGACGCATCGCCCAGCGGCGCACCAGCCGGGGCGGCGG
>JBGTCC010000756.1:0-7378 GCA_041749055.1 Thermodesulfobacteriota bacterium
AGTGAAGGTATCTTCGAAAACATGATCCGCTTCGGCGAAACCTTTGTCGATGTCGCCGCGGTTGAGTTTGAAATGGGTGCAAATGTTAGTGCCGTCGATGGGCTTCAAGTCGGCCAGATCGGCGAAACCGGAAGCCGGCAACTTAATCGAATCATGTACCAGCATCGCACCAGGCTTAAGCGCCTCATCAATGTTGAGAATCGCCGGCAACTCCTCATAGTCGACTTCGATTAATTTCAGTGCCGCTTCGGCGGCATCGACGGTCAAAGCCGCCACCGCCGCCACCGGATCGCCGACATGGCGCACCTTCTCAGTCGCGACGATGGTCTGATCCTTGAACACCGGCCCGTAAAACGGCTCGATGCCTTCGTCGTGCAAAATGTCATCCCGCGTCAGCACCGCCATGACGCCCGGAACTTTCTCCGCATTGGTCGCGTCGATGCGCGTGATCCGCGCGTGCGGATAAGGGCTGCGCAAGATCTTGCCATGCAACATCCCCGGCACGCTCATGTCCGCCAGATACTGCGCCCGTCCGGTCACTTTGGTTTCGTAATCCAGCCGGCGGAAAGTTTTGCCGATGTCTGCTAGTTCCATGTTTTTTTCCAAATTCCGTAAGGGGTAAAGGGTGAGGGGTAAAGCGTTATCCGGAAACCCCTCACCCTTTACGCCTCACCCCTAACGTTCTTCACCGCTTGCACAATCTCCTGATAACAACCGCAGCGGCAAAAATTCCCAGCCATGTAATCGCGAATCTGCTCATCCGACGGCTGCGGACACTCATCGAGCAGCGCCTTGGCCGTTAAAATAAAGCCAGAAGTACAGTAACCGCACTGCAGCGCGCCAAACTCCATGAACGCTTCCTGAATTGGATGAAGCTTGTCCCTGCTGCTCAAGCCTTCGACGGTCTCAATCGCGCAACCGTCCACGTCGACAGAGAACATCGAACAAGCGCTCACCGGCTTGCCATCGACCAACAACGTGCACGCGCCGCAAACCTGAATGTCGCAGCCCAACTTCGCGCCAGTCAGCCCAAACTGCTCCCGCACCAGATCGAGCAAAGTCATCCGCGCTTCGACTTCTACGCTGCGATCGCTGCCGTTAATTTTAAGTGAAATGGATTTTTTCATGAGTCCGAATCAAGTTTGGGAAGCACGCTCGCTCGCGTTCATCGCCGCGCGCTGCACCAGCGTGCGGACGATGGCGCGCTTGTATTGTTCCGAGCCGCGCAGGTCGCTGGTCGGACTGCATTCTTGCGATGATATGCTACCGGCTTCCTGTGCCAACTCCGCAGTCAATTTCTTTCCAACGATCAACGCTTCGGCCTTGCGCGCGCGCACCGGCGTCGCGCCGACACAGCCGAGGACAAGGTGCGCGGTTTGGATCGTTTCGCCGGCAGCGTCTAATGTTAGCCGCACCGCCACACCTGCGCACGGCTTGTCGACCACCGAGCTGCTGGAGAAGCGAATGTAATCGATGCCCGAGCGCGCCGGCAGCGGCGGCAAAACCACCTGCGTGAGAATCTCGTCTTCGGCCAGGCTGGTCGTGTAAAAATCGAGAAACAACTCCTCGACGAGAATCGTCCGCTGCCCGGCGGGACCGGCGATCTTCACCTTGCCGTCGAGGGCGATAAAGATTTGCGCCAAATCGGTCAGCGGCTCGCCGGAAGCGAGATTGCCGCCCACCGTGCCCATGTTGCGCACGCGGATGTTGGCGACTTCCCGTTCCGCCTCGCACAGCACGGGACATTTTTCTTTCACCAGCGCGGAAATTTCAAGCTCCCGGTGCGTCACCAGCGCGCCGATGGTCAAGCCTTCACTAACCTCGAAGCGGATGCCTTTAAGCTCGGCGATTTTCTTAATATTGATCAATGACGCCGGTTCCAACAATCCCTGCTTCATGAGAATGGTCAGATGCGCGCCGCCGGCGAATACTTTCGCATCATTGCCATGCTGCTTGAGCAGCGCGCAGGCTTCGGCGACAGTCTGCGGTTCCAGGTAGTCAAAGTTTTTCATGATTTTCGCAGGTCCTTCCGCAACGGCGCAAAGGCGCCACGTCCGAAAGAGATGTCATTTCGACCGCAGGGACAAATCTTTCTTAGATCCGGCGCATTCGCTCGGGATGACGGGCATTGGCCCATCACCCTTGCGCCTTCGCGCCTCTGCGGGAGTAACCCGCTTTCGTAGTTCTATATATACTTCACCTTATCGACGCCGGGGATCTCGACCTTCTCGAAGCGCCAGTGATCTTTCAACGGCGCGGTGGCGTCGATGCCCATGCCCGCGGTCACCCGCGCTTCGGGGCAGGATGGGTCGAGGGTCGAGCAGGCGATGCGCGGGATGACGATTAAATCATTATCCGCCTGAAAGCGCGTCGCCATCGCCCAGTCGACTTGCATCGGATCGAAGGGATCGATGTCGTCGTCGACGACAATGACTTGCTTCAAACCGATGCCCATGGACAACAGCGCGAGAATGACATTACGCCCTTCGTTTTCCGCGCGCTTCTTGATCGCCACCACGACGTGATGGCGAAACGTCCCGCCCGGCGTCATGTTGACGCCTTTGACTTCCGGCACGATCTTCTTCACTTCACGATGGACCACCGCAGCGTTGCCGTACTCGATCAGCGTGTGATTTTCCGTCACCGGCATGCCGGTGAGCGCGGTCTGCCAGATCGGCTGCGTGCGCATGGTGATCGCGGTGACCTTCAACACCGGCGCCTGCTTGGCCTCGCTGTAACAGCCGGGATACTCGCCGTAAGGTCCGTCAGGGACGCGCTCGCCCGGGATCGTCACGCCCTCGATAATCACTTCGGCCATGGCCGGCACTTCAACGTCGATGGTTTCGCATTTCACCAGCTTCACCGCGGCGCCGCGCAGACCGCCGGCGACATGAAATTCGTCGATGCCGTAGGGTACCCGTGCTTGCGACGCGACGACGATCGACGGCTCCACGCCCACCGCGGTGGCGACTGGCAATCCTTTGCCGTTTTCCTCGGCCTTCAAAATCATCCGGCCGAGATGGTGATCCGCCGGCGCCCAGAGCGAAAGCTTGTCCTTGCCGAGCACCAGCATGCGGTGAATCGACATATTGCGAATGCCGGTGTCCGGATCCTTGCCGATCTGCATGCCGATGGTGACGTAGGGGCCGCAGTCCTTGCTCGCGTGGGTGACGATGGGCAGCTTGGTAAGGTCGATTTGCTCGCCGGTCCATTTGATTTCCTTGCACGGACCGGTGGCAACGATCTCGGGCGGGATGCGCTTGTCTTCCAAGGTCATATAGCGCTCGAGCAGCTCGTCCTGCGGCACGCCGAGACCGAGAGCGACAAGTTTGCGCGTCGCGAACAAACCGCCGAGCACACGCCAGTCGGGATAGTTTTTAACGTTTTCGAATAGCAGCGCCGGCCCTTCGATGTCCGAGGTCTTGCGCATGCCAGCGGCGATCTCGTGCTTGACGCTGACCTCGTCTTTAACCAGCTTCAACTGCCCCAAGTCTTCCAGGTGGGCGAGAAAACCTCGTAGATCGTCAAACATAGAAAAACCTCTAAATTCCATTTGGAGTAAAGGAGTGTTGGAATGCTGGAGTAAGGGGTTGCGGATTTCCGACCCGACACTCCAACACTCCACTACTCCATTACTCCAACCTTGAGTCCAAGCGCAACAGCGGCAGCACTTCATCGATAAATCGCTGCACCTGCCCCGGCTGATCCTGAGCGGTGAAGCGCAGCACCGGCGTGGTGATACCCATGTCGAGCCATTGTTGAATTAATTTTGCGCAATCTTTGGGCGGGCCATGGGCGAGCCAGATCTTGATCAAGCTCTCCGGCGGATAGGTTGGGCCGTAATAATGATTGAAGTAATCCTTGGACTGCCGGTAAGCCAATGCCCTGTCGTTGTTGATGTTGACCATGCCGTGGATGGCAACCTCGAAGTCGGCTAAATCTTTGCCGACCTCGGCGGCGCTCTGCTCGATGACGCGCAAACGTTTACCAAGCTCTTCGGCGGTGACTCCCATGGTGATGTAGCCGTCGGCGAGCAAACCGACGCGGTGCATCGCTTGGTCGACGATTTTGTCGCCGACTTGCTCGCGCTCGGGACTGACGGCGATCCATATCGGCGGCGGTTTTTGTACCGGCTTGGGCACGATGTTGTAGTCTTCGAGAGTGTAATACTTGCCGTGAAAGGAAGTGTTCTGGTCGCTCCAGATCTGCCGTAACAGCTCGATCCCCTCGCGCATGCGCCCGACCCGCTGGTCTTTTTTGACCCCGAACGCGCGCAGTTCGCCTTCATGACCGCCGCCGATGCAGACGCCGAGCAGCGACCTGCCTTGAGAGAGCTGGTCCAACGACGCCCACTGAATCGCCAATAAAACCGGATGGCGCACTGGAAACGACGCCATGCAGATGGTGCCAAGCCGAACTTTCTGGGTATGGGTCGCCACGGCGGATAGCATGACGATCGCTTCCACGCGCGGCTTGTGAATCAAGCTGTCGCCGAACCAGACCGATTCGAAGACACCGGACTGTTCTGCCATCACTGCGGTCTCAATCAATTCCTCGACATCGGTGAGACCGAATAGCGCGCCGCGATTGGGCAAACTGATGCCCCATTTCACCGGCAGGTTACCCATGACTTTGTGTTAGAAGAACCGTCGGAGAGAGTCAAGGAGCGCGTTATTTGGTGATTCAATAGTTCACTAAACAACTCCGCGACTTCTCCTCCGTCATGCTCGCGGATGCGGGCATCCAGGTTCTTCCCGTAGGGGCGGACCGGAGCCTGTCCTGAGTCAAACGAAGGATGTCCGCCCTCCCGCGTTCACGGCAATGACGGTCAAGGCTCCGCCGGCTTGTTCAAAGATTTTCTGAAGCAGCAAACTGGCTTGACATGAGTGGCAATTTGCGAGCATAGCATAAACCAAATGCTCGCTTCCGAACGGCAAGCGTTTAGCCAATTCCAATTCTAGAAAGCTGAGGTTCATGGCCATGTCAAAGGATCTGCGCAGTTATCTCGATGAGTTGCTGGAAAAGCGTCCCAAGGACGTCGTCGTCGTCGACAAAGAGGTCGATCCGGTTTACGAAGTCACCGCCATCGTCGAGAAGTTCGAACGCGAGAATCGCTTTCCCTTGGTATTTTTCAAGAACGTCAAAGGCTCCAAGATCCCGGCGATTGTCAATCTCGGCGCCACCTACGAGCGCTTGGCCCTGGCGCTCGGTTCGCCCAATGTGCCGCAAATGGTCCGCGACCTGGCCCATCGGGAACATAACCCGCGGCCGGTAAAAGAAGTCGCCGCCAAGGACGCTCCCTGTAAAGAAGTTATATTGAAAGGCGAGCAAGTCGACCTCGATCTGTTGCCGGTCTTAACCCACAACGAAGGCGACGCCGGCGCCTACGTAAACGCCGCGGCGATGATCTGCAAAGAGCGTGGCACCGGCGCCGTCAACGTCGGCATTTACCGCCATCAGAAACAGGGTAAACGGCAACTCGGCTTGATGGTCAATCCGGCCAATCATGCCAATTACGTGCGCGCCGAATACGAAGACAACAACGAGCCGATGGAAGTCGCGCTCTGCATCGGCCACCACCCCGCGCTCAACATGGCAGCGGTCAGCAAGCAAGCCGGAGTCGGCTCGGAGCTGGAGATCGCCGGCGCGTTTCTCGGCGAGTCGTTGGAAGTCGTCAAAGCCGAGACCGTCAATCTGCTGGTGCCGGCCCATTGCGAGATGATCATCGAAGGCATCGTGCCGCCGAAGAAGCGCCATTACGAAGGGCCCTTCGGCGAATGGCCGCACTACTATTATAAGGAGGGCGAGCAGCCCTACATCGAGGTGACCGCCATCACCATGAAGAAAAATCCAATCTACCAGAGCATCCACAGCGCCCATATCGAACACAACATCATCGGCGCCGCACCGCGGCTCGGCAGTCTGCTCAAACGGGTGCAAGAAGTCGTGCCCAGCACCACCGCGGTCAACCTGCCGATCTCCGGCGCCGCCCGCTCCCATTGCTACATCTCGGTGAAAAAACGCGCCGAAGGCGATCCCAAGCAAGCAGCCCTGGGCGCCATCGTCACCGATCCGAATATCAAACATGTCATCGTTGTCGACGACGACGTCGATGTCTTCAACGAAACTCAAGTGCTGTGGGCGTTGGCGATGCGTTTTCAGGCCGACCGTGACTTGGTGATCATCCCGAACATCATCGGCTCCCACTTGAACCCGACCGCCTACGGCTACAATCGTATGGAGCGCGGCCCGATGGAGACCAAACTAATTTTCGACGCCACCAAACCGCTGCCGCCCTACGACTTCCCCAAAGAAGCCCAGGCACCTGACGCGGTGTTGAATAAGATCGATCTCAATCGCGACACCCGCCCCTACGAGCCGGGCAGGGACGACAAGGCGATTACAGGTAAGTGATGATCGCCGGTTCCAATTGTTCCAGGCGTTCCAATGGTTCCAGGCGTTAAGAGGACTGGGAATGGCCCGAGACAATTGGAACAATTGGAACATCTGGAACGGGAGCCGATAGGCGACAAGAATGGTAGAAATCGAGCGGGTCTCGAAAAGTTTTCACAAGACCGTCAAGGAGCACACCACCGAGGTGAAAGCTCTGGCGGAAGTGAATCTTTCGATCCGTGAGAACGAGTTTTTGAGCATCATCGGTCCAAGCGGCTGCGGCAAGACGACGCTGCTCAAGATGATCGACGGTCTGATTCCCTACGACAGCGGCAAGATATCCATCGGCGGCAAACGAGTCACCGCGCCCGGTCCGGACCGCGCCGTGGTATTTCAAACCTTCGCGCTACTGCCATGGCGCACGGTGTTGGCCAAGGTCGAGTTCAGTCTCGAGCTGCGCCAGATCGGCGCCCGGGAGAGAACCGAGATCGCCCGCGACTGCTTGGCGCGCGTCGGTTTGGGCGATTTTGAAACCCACTATCCCCATGAACTCTCCGGCGGCATGCAGCAACGCGCCGGTCTAGCCCGTGCCCTGGCGGTCAATCCGTCGATCTTGTTGATGGACGAGCCCTTCGGCGCCGTCGATGCCCAGACCCGCCAGCTACTCCAAGAAGAGTTGCTCGAACTCTGGCAGCGCGAGCGCAAGACCGTGATCTTCATCACCCACAGCATGGACGAAGCGGTCTACCTATCCGATCGCGTCGTCGTCATGACGCCGCGGCCGGGCCAAGTCGCTGAAGTCCTCGATGTCCCGCTGGCGCGCCCGCGCAACGCCGAGGCAGTCCGCCGCGACCCCAAGTTCGTCGAATTGACTAATTACATTTGGGATAGTCTCAAGAAAGCCATGGAGAACGGCCATGCCAGCGTATGACGCTCGCTGCCGACATGATCGCGGCATTGAATCAGATTCCCTTTCCCCTCGGGG
>JBGTCC010000757.1:0-3752 GCA_041749055.1 Thermodesulfobacteriota bacterium
CGTCGCGACCAATCAGAAGCTCGCCGAAAACCCGGCGCAGGTCAAAAGATGGCTCCGGGCGATGACCCGCTCTTTACTGTTCATCCGAGAACGGCCCGAAGACGCTGCCGACATCGCGCTACGCCGCTTGAGAATTAGAAACATCACCAAGCCGATGTTGACCGAGGCGATTCGCAGCTACACCCGCGCCTTTCCGCCCGGCATCCCCGGCGTGCCTTCCCCCGAAGGAGTGAAGAGCATCCTCGAAAACGAACTGCGGATCCCGCTCAAGCTCGATAAGCCGCTCGCGGCGGAAAATTTTTTCGACCTGCGCTGGGCGGAAGACGTGCGAAAAGAGATGGAAGCGAAAATTGCAAACCCATAGACACGTTGCGCCAAGGCTGGATAAACTTTGAGGAGGCATTCTCATGTCTCGACGTTACCTGCCTATGCTCTGCTGCATCGGCGTGCTTGCCATAGATAGCTGGCTTTGCGCGCCGGCACCGGCGCAGCCAGCACTCAAAAAGCTCCGCCTCGGCATCGCCGCCACCAGCGTCGGCTTTCTGCCAATCTACGCGGCATATCAGAAAGGTTTTTACCGAGACGAAGGCATCGATCTGGAAATCATCCTGATGTCTCTCGCCGCGGCGAACAACGCCTTCTTCAAAGGCGAGATCGAGTACAGCGCCGGACTCACCGGCCTGGCGCTGGCCGCGACGCGCAACTACCCGGCAAAGATTTTGATCTTCACCATCGCCAAACCGCTGCAGTCTTTCGTCAGCCGCAAGGAGATTAGAGAGCCGCGTGATCTCAAAGGCAAGAAAGTCGCCGGCAGCTCGCCCGGCGGCTCGGCGACAATACTTGCCTATCAAGCGCTCAGACATTTCGGCCTGGAACCAGGCAAAGACGTGCAGGTATTACCGATGGGCGGTTCGGGCGCCGGGCGATTGGCCGTGCTGGAACAGGGCGTCGTCGACGCCGCTTTACTCTCGGTGCCGGAAAATATTATCGCCGTGAACAAAGGCTACAACGAGCTGATTTTTTTAGGCGACGTCGTGAGTTTTCCGCAAAATGGCTTCGGCACCTCGGTGACGCGCATCCAACAGCAGCCGGATGAAGTCTATCGCATGGTGCGCGCGACCTTTCGCGGTTTGCAGTTCGTCAGCGACGAAGCTAATCGTGAGCAGGCACGCGACGTTACGATGAAACAGTGGCGTGTCAACGACCAAAAGCTCGCTGGCGAAATGCTCGGCTATCTCAAGCGCGGCCTTGCCAAAGACGCGGTCATCGCTCCCCAAGCGGTGCAATACTTCATCGATCTGACCCGGGAGACTTCCAACGTTGCACAGCCCATCGCCGGCGCCCAGGTGGTCGACTTCAGCTTTCTCGAAAAAGCGCGTAAAGATTTGGCGCTGACCCGTTAATTCGCTAGGGTGGCAAAGCCGCAACTAAAGATTATGGAAATTTAGCCGCAAAGAACGCAAAAAAGAAATCGAAATGTCTCCCGCAAAGACGCCAAGGCGCAAAGGTGACGGGCTAATACCCGTCATCCCGAGCGAAATCGAGGGATCTAGAACGGTTTCTCCCTGCGATCGAAATGACATCTCATCCAAACTTGGCGTCTTTGCGCCTTGGCGGGAGTAAAATCCGTATCCCAACTTCGTGATCTTCGTGTGCTTCGTGGTGAATGCAACTTCCCGGTTAACCGGCAGAACCAATCAAATAAGGAGCCAACCCCAATGATCGAATTCGCAGGCAGACAGATTCCCAACCAGTTGAGTGAAGTCGTCGATCCCAAGCGCACCGTCCTGCTGGTTTGGGACATGCAGAACGATCAGGCAGGCGGTTCATTTAACAAAGAGGCGCTCATCCGCAACGCGCCGCCGCTCATCGCCGCCGCGGCCAAGGCCGGGATCAAGACTATTTATACCCGGCAAACCCCATTCTTGTGGAAAGACGAAGCGGTGACTTGGATTCGCCGGGCGATGAAGAACGAGAAAGTCGATCACCCAAGCAAATTGAAACCGCGCCGCCTGCACGGCAGCTTCGGCTGGAATATCATGGAGCCGTTCAAGCCCGGCCCGGACGACGTCGTCATCGATAAGAGAAGGCCGAGCATGTTCGTCGGCAACGAGTTCGAAACCATCCTGCAGAACCGCGGCGCCACCACGGTCGTCATGATCGGCTGCACCACCGACGGCGGCGTCGAGATGACCGTGCGCGACGGCCACAACCGCGGCCACTTGATGGTCATCGTCCGCGATTGCGTCGGAACTTATACGGAAGAAGGCCACAACGCTGCGTTGAAAAGAATCGAGCGCTTCGCGGATGTGGTGGATTCGAAAGAGCTGATAGAAATCTGGCAGCGTTGAAGGACCCTCGGTTTTAAGCCGAGGGGGTTCTGAATTCGTCGACTAGAGGTCGACTCTTGCCTTCGTCATTCCGGCACAGGCCGGAATCCAGGTTTTATTCAGCCTTGCAGTGAAAGCGAAGATGGATGCCGGCCTTCGCCGGCATGACGAAACCTCATGTGGCTTGAATGTGAGCGATTTTAGCCATCCCCGAAAGGGACATTAAAAACCCATGGATGCGAAAATTGTCGAGAGTCTAAAAGCCTTTCGCGCCGGCGATGACGAGACCGCGATGACGATGTTGCTCGAAGCGGAAGAGGAGCTCGTGCCAGCATTGGTTGAGGCCTTTCGCCAAGAAACCGAGGCCGAGGTACGCGCGTTTCTGGTGACTGTCGCATGGGAACGGCGCGAAGAGTATTCAACCGCGTTCATCGTCGAATCGTTCAACGATCCCGCGGAAGAAGTTTGGCAGGCATCCCTAGATGGCACAGTGGCCTTGGCGTCAGAGGAAATGCTCGATCTACTGAAATCGCTGCGCACCACTGCACGCGCCGACCCGGCAGCCACCCGCCGCTTCCAGTTGTGCATCGAGGATGCGATCCCCTACGTCGAAGGCTTGGTCCAGGGCCGACAAAGGCCTTAAGCCCACTACTTCCCTCCGTGATTGAATAAATGCCTGGCGAACTAAGCGATGCGACGGATAATCCAACAGTCAACCCAATGTATTCTCGCTGGGAAAGACAAAACAAAACTCATGAGTCTTGTACCATTTCCGCCCAAATCGGCATGGTCCCGGCAAGAAGACATGTTCGACAAGAGGCAAAATTTGAAACAAATTTACCAATTCTGTTCCGCACGCAATCGCAATTGACAACTCTCCGATCCGGCGATATTGCTCGGGCCAGAAACAAGGTGGTTTAAACTTCCTATACAGCGTGATCTCTAATTATATCGGTGTCGAGTTGCATTCGGGAACACCGCTATGAGTCTTGATTCAACCAAACCAGATCATGCCCATGCTCAGTACGCATCTGAGGACGAGTCCCAGACACGCCAGTTTTTGACCACGATATCGGGTGATCTGGGGATCGCTTCTGAGACGCTTGCGAACGTGTACTTTGCAGGCTCGGGTGATCTGCCGTCCGTGTTTGCCGTGTCGGACTTAGCCACGGCTGCTATTGCCGCCGCAGGGGCGGCGGTTGCGCAACTCGTTGCCACTAGGTTTGGGGCTCTGCCGCGCGTGACCGTGAATCGCCGGCTGTCATCTCTTTGGTACCTGCGGTCGATTCGGCCTGATGGTTGGAAGCTGCCACCCCCATGGGATCCCATCGCGGGCGACTACCCGGCGGCCGACGGGTGGATCCGCTTGCACACCAACGCGCCGCATCATCGAGTTGCGGCTTTGTCCGTGTTGGGCGTGCC
>JBGTCC010000758.1:0-2686 GCA_041749055.1 Thermodesulfobacteriota bacterium
AAGCCGCGCCGCTTGAGATCTTTGCTCAAGGCGTCGGACTCGCGGCTGGTAGCCGGATAATCTTTCAAGGTTTTAAAGCGACTGACGATCGGCTGGCCGCCGACGAAGCGCCAGATGTAAGCGTCGCAACTGCCGAACTCATCTTGAACCTGCAAGAACTTGCCCGCATTGTTCACCGCGGCGTGGATTTTCAAGCGATTGCGAATGATGCCGGGATTATTCAGCAACGCTTCGATCTGTTTCTTGCCGTAACGCGCGACTTGGTGCGGATCGAAGCCGGCAAACGCCGCGCGGTAAGCTTCCCGCTTGCGCAGCACGGTGTACCAGCTCAACCCCGCCTGGGCGGCTTCTAAAGTGAGAAACTCAAAGATCACGCGATCGTCATGCACCGGCACGCCCCACTCGCGGTCGTGATACTCGACATAATCCGGTTTGGTCATGTCGACCCAAGGGCAACGGTCTTTGTTGTCATCGCCTTTCATGGTTCTCCGCCTTCCGAAAAGTGACTTGGAATACTTGCCAAAGCAACAAGGGGTCGACCCCTCCCCTACGAATGCGATTCTTTTTGCGTTCGTTGCCCCCCGATCGCCCTGAGCATCGTCGAAGGGTGCGGCTAATTCTGCTTGGGAAACCTTCGATACAGCCGCACGATCCACCATACCAGCGCCAACGCGAAGCCGAAAAGAACTGCTGAAAAAGTCGACACCGGCAGTGCAGGCGGCTGAATGTGATTGGCCTTGAGGATGACGTAGTGCATGCCGAGCATCATCATCACAATCAGACAGCCGAGGCGCTTGCCGTGGGCTGACAAGTAGCGCAGGGATTCTTCGCGGCGCGCCGGCGCCAGCCAGTAGTCGCGGTTGGGCAGGTTGGTCCAGTGCGGAAATTTGCCCGGCAAAGTGCCGACTACGAAGCTGACCAACGCCGAGAAGCCGATCATGAATGCCAGCATGAACAGCAGATAACCATGGCGGCTCATCCAGCCATTGGCCCGATTGTCCACGCCAAAATGAGTCGCCACCAAGTCGGGCAGATAGCGCGTCGTGTAGATAATAAACACTACGGCAAACACCGTCAGACAGATCAAACTCACCCATGCGCCCGGGCCATCTTCACGCCGCACGCTCACCTCCTCGCTGGTACCACGCATAACGTTTGCCGTCCTAACAGATCAATGCGCTCGCCGCTTCAGTCTTGAAGACCATGATGGCGACGCCGCGCAGATTCGGCGGCTTTTTGCCAGCCGCGCCTTGGCCCCGGTCCACGAGGGATGATGCGCTGCTTTCTTCGCCATCGTCTAAGATTCATTTACGCGGCAATAATTTCGCGTAACCATATTTCGACGATCAACACGGCATTGGGCGGTATCAGCTCGCCCAAACCTTTGTCACGGTAGGCCAGGTGCGGGCTGACGCGAATCTTTCGATAGCCGCCGGACTTCATGCCATGGAGTGAATATTCCACACCGGCCATCGTTTGGCGTCTGCCCAAAGTCGTCTTGTGGTCAATGAACCGATAGCCATCAACGGTACGAATCATCTCAGCCGGTACATGTTCGGCTTGCTCCTGATTGAGCGCAAGCTCATCGCCTTGGTTCCGATAGAGCCGCCAATTGTAGACCACACCGTCACCTTTTTGGGCGGGCTCGCCTTGGCCTTCGACCTCCGCCAACAGTTTGATGCCCGACTTGATTTTCATCGTACCTTTAGCGTCGTTGACGGACTTCTTCGAGACCTGTCTCTTCCCACCGAACCGTAGCGCCGACAACAATTTCGCCATCGGCGAGGACGCGTGCATAGGCGCCGCCGCGCCAGTCGTCGTACATCGCGGCCTGCAATCCAGGCAAGACTTCATCCATCCGTTCACAAGGTTTGGTCTCGCCGCCGATTTGCAGCCGCGCCGTGCCCACGCGTAATATTTTGCCACGCGAATGAGCCAACGAGATGCCGCTCACCAACAAGCTTGCCCGGCGCGCGGAGGGCGCGGCCGAACCGCCGAGCTGCTGCATCAACCCATCCCAGACTTCTTTCTCAAGCAAGGTAACCTGGCGCGAGCCGCCCCGGTCGGCACTGCCTACTATTCCCCCTTCTGCGACAAGCTGGGCGGTCCGCGCCGCGTCCATCGGCCCGCGATGAGCGCGCTTGATCCAGATCGCTTCCACCTGTCCAAAGCTCGGAGTCGAAACAGATCCCGCAAGACGTGGTTGAAGCTTTGCTTTAGCTAATCTCAAGGTATTTTCATGTCAACTTGCTAGCGCAAGCGCTGCATGAATCCTTCCTTCTCGATCTCGTCGAGCAGGCTCATATCGACGAACTCAGTGGGATTGCGCTGCGGCGCGTTCATTTCCCGCAGGATATTTCTCAAGCCTTCCAAATGGGTCCGCGGTAAGGCATCGGTGCGGCGGGCGAAAAATTCATAGGTGGCATCGGTCGCTTCGGCATCGTCGACGCGGAGATATTTCTTGAGAATCTTGATGCTGCCTTCCCGGTTGGTGCGGATATAATGAATCGCCTCGACCTGCGCCCGCAGCAGGTTTTTCGCCAGGGGCCGCTGCTTTTCGATAAACCCGCGCGTCAGCATCCATGAAGTATTCGGATAGGCGCTGAATTCGCCGATATCGGCCAACACGTTCATGCCGCGCTTGCGCGCGATATGAATCTCCGGGTAGGAAAGGATCGTCGCGTCG
>JBGTCC010000759.1:0-4210 GCA_041749055.1 Thermodesulfobacteriota bacterium
GTGGGTGACGTAGAGCATGGTCGCGCCCAACCGTTCATGGAGTTTGGCGAGCTCGACGCGCATGGTGGCGCGCAGCGTCGCGTCGAGATTGGACAGCGGCTCGTCGAACAGGAACAGCTTGGGCCGGCGCACGATCGCCCGCCCCAACGCGACGCGCTGGCGTTGACCGCCGCTCAACTGCTGCGGCTTGTGGCCCAACAGGTTGTCGATCTCCAAAAGTTTGGCGGTATCCGCGACGCGCGCTTGAATGTCATTTTTGGCGACGCCATGAAGCCGCAGAGAAAAGCCGAGATTTTCCGCCACGGTCATATGCGGATAGAGCGCGTAGTTTTGAAAGACAAAGGCGACGTCGCGCTCACGCGGCGGCAATCGTTCCACCGACTCGGCACCGATCCGAACCTTGCCGCTGGAAGCGTCCTCTAATCCCGCGACGATGCGCAAGAGCGTCGACTTGCCACAACCCGACGGCCCGAGCAGCACGCAAAATTCGCCGTCGGCGACATCAAAGGAAATCTCGCCGAGCACCTCGGTGCGGCCGAACGCCTTGGAAATTTTTTCTATCAATAGTGAAGCCATGTTGCTATTTTGGATTTTTGTCTGCGCCGCTGCTTTTGGAATTTGGACTAGGGATAAGAACTGCCGAAATCGATGCCCTCCCTAAAGCTGATGTTTCCGACAATCCAAAATCGAAAATCCAAAATCCAGAATATATTCATCCTTTCACCGCCCCGGCCGACAACCCTTGCACGATGCGCCGTTGAAAAATCACTGTCAGTGCAATCAAGGGCAGCGTCGCGATGGTCGAAGCCGCGGCAATTTCGCCCCAGGGCATGGTGTATTCGCCGGGAAACAGCGCGATGCCCACCGGCAGGGTTTGCACCGCCGGGTAGGTCAGAATGATCAAGGCGAAGAAGAATTCATTCCAGGCGTGGATAAAAACCAATAACGCCGCGGTAAAGACCCCCGGCGCAGCGAGCGGAAACACGACCAAGCGCAGCACCTGCCAGCGGCTGCAGCCGTCGATCAGCGCCGCCTCCTCGACGTCGTAGGGTAGTTCTTTGAAAAACGTGGTCAGCACCCAGGTGGCAAACGGCAGGGAAAATGCGATGTAGGCCGCAACGATGCCCTGATAGCTATTGAGCCAGCCCAGCGCGCTCAGTAAACGCCATACCGGCCCGGCGATGGCAATCTGCGGAAACATCGACAGCGCCAGCAACAACAGCAAGTAATATCTCGCCCAACGCAGTTTGAAGCGCGCTAACGCATAGGCGGCTAACGACGCAATCGCGATGCTGACGACCGTCGTGGCGCCGGCAACGATGGCGCTATTGGCGATATAGCGTAGCAACCCATGTTGCACCAGCGCGGCATGGTAATGGCCCCAATGAAAGCTCGGCCACAGCACCGGTGGGATGGCGCTGATCTCGGTAGCGCTTTTCCACGAGGTCGTGACGAACCAGAGAAACGGCAAAAGACTAAATCCGGCGATCGACAGCACCCCCGCGACAAAGACGATTTTTCTCACGCGGGCTGCTCCTTGGCCAGCAGACGCGCGCCGAGCAGGCGAATATAGAGAAGCGACAAGATCAGCGACAGCAGAAATACCGCCACGGCGATGGTCGAGCCATAGCCGATCATGCCCTCGGCGAAGCTTTTCTTGTAGCCGTAGAATTGCAGCACGTTGGTCGTATCCGCGGGGCCGCCTTGGGTCATGACGAAGACCAGATCGAAGACTTTGAGCGCGTCAATGGTGCGAAAGAGCAACGCCAAAAGCAGCGCCGGCTTGAGCAATGGCAATGTGATATGGCGAAACTTTTGCCAGGCGCCGGCGCCGTCGATACTGGCGGCTTCGTAGAGTTCCCGGGGAATGCCTTGCAGTCCGGCGAGAACGATCAGTGCTGCGAACGAGCTGGTCTTCCAAACATCCGCCACCATGATCGACATCAACGCCAAGCCGGGTTCCGCCAGCGGCGCCCAATAACGGTCGGTGGCGTCGCCGAACAAGACAAAATTGAATAGGCCATAGCGATCGTTAAAGATAAAGCGCCACATTTGCGACGCCACCACGGTGGGGATCGCCCAGGGCACCAGCACAACGGCGCGCAACCAGCCGCGGCCGCCAAACGATTCGTTGAGCACCAGAGCCATGCCGAGGCCCAGCAAGACTTCGATGGGGGTGGTGAGCGCGACGAAAGTCATCGATGTCAGCAGCGATTGGTACGCCACCGGGTCGCTGAAAAGATCTTGATAATTATCCCAACCGACGAACTTCTGGCCCAGCCAGGGCAAGGTCAGGATCATCCGGTATAAGCTCAAGCGTAAGGAATCGATGATCGGATAAAGCGAAAACAGCGCGACAAATAAAAAACTCGGCGCGAGAAATCGCCAGGCCGGATCTTTGGCGCTTTTCACGGCCGCGGCCTTTCGCGCAGCAGATCCAAAACGCGATCCATGTCGCGGTCGGCGACGCGGGCGAGTTGATCGATATTGGAGTCAGGAATGGCGATCGCCGAGCTGAAATAGCGCTGCATGATATTGGAAAGCGGCAGGTAGACCGGCGTGCGCGGCCGCGGCTCGGCCAGCACGAAGGTGTCGTAGCGCGCGCCAAAATGCGGATGCTTAGCCAAGAGTTCGGCGTCGCGATACAGATCCGCCCGCGCCGGACCGCGGCCCGTCGCCAGGGCGATCTGTTTTTGCGCCTCGCGGCTGGTCATATACTCGACGAATTGCCAGGCTAAACGCGGATGGCGCGAGAAGCGGCTGATGCCCAGCTGCCAGCCGCCCAGGGTCGCGACACTCTTGTGGCCGGGAAACGACGGCAACGGCATCATCCCGACATGGCCGGCGACCTTCGATCGTTCCGGATCGTTGGCGACTTCCCAGGCGTAGGGCCAGTTGCGGTGAAACAGCGCCTTTCCCTGGATGAACAGTGCCAGCGATTCGGGCTCCTGATAGGCCAGCACGCCGCGGTGGGAAATCGTCCGAATGATTTGATCGCGCACGAAGCGCACCGCTTCCTTGGCTCGGCTGCTGGCGATTGTGCTTTTGAGAGCTTGTTCGTCCCACAGGGCCGCGCCGTTGCTCATGACGAATTCCATCATATTGCAGATCAAACCTTCGTATTGTTTGAACTGCGCCGAGTAACCGGTCAAGTATGGATCGCGCTCCTGCGCCAGCACCTGTTTGGCATGATCGACCAGCTCGGGCCAGGTGCGCGGCGGCGCGAGTTTATACTTGGCCAGCAAATCTTTGCGAAAATACAACATGCCGGCGTCGACGAACAGCGGCACGCCGAAAATCCTTCCATCGTAGCGATTGGCTGCAATCGGCGCTTTGAGAAATTCCTTTTGCTGCGGCACGGAAAAATACTCGTCCAAGGGCAAGGCCCAACCGGCCGCGGCGAACTCACCGGGCCAGATCACGTCCATGAAAAACACGTCCATTTCCGGGTCGCGGTTACGCAGCTTCTGCGTCACCAGATCGTGGAATTCAGTGGACGAATGGGGGCCGACTTCAAGGACGACTTTGACCCCCGGATTTCGAGCCTCAAAGCCGGCGATGAGCTCTTGCCAAACCGCTGCCGCCTCGGACCGCCAGGTCACGAATCGCAGTTGCGTTTGGCCCACCGCCTCGGGGACGATCAAAAAGCACCAGAGGATGGCCGCTAATACATTCAGCGAAGTCTTGACGGACAAAACCATGGCGTCATGCCCACTTTGGGTTCAACAGGTTTTCGATGGCTTCGCGCCAACCGGCGGGACCGATGCCGTCGGTGCGCTTTACACTCGGCAGCTGTGCGGTGACCTCGGCGTCCCAGCTACCGTCGGGATTGCGCACCAGCACCGCGATGTCGGTGTGCCGCACCAGCGGCAGATCGTTGGCCGAGTTGCCTAAGCCAATGGAAATTAAGGACCGCTGCTGGCGCCGATAGTGACCGAGCAAAGCATTGACTGCGTCGCCTTTGTCATGGCCGCCGGTGAGATGATAGAAACGATCTCCCTTGGTGACCGTCAGACCCCTCGCCCGCAGCGCGGCTAGAAGCGTTGCCTCATCACCGGCATCGATGAAGAACGGTTCGTCGTATTCCCGTTGCCGGGCCTGAATCGCCTGTTCCAAGGTCAGACCGGTGCCGGACATGATGGCCTGAAAGGTCATCGTGCCAAACGACTGAACGACCGTGTCACAGGCTTGAGCAGTTTCTTGCAGCGCT
>JBGTCC010000760.1:0-9344 GCA_041749055.1 Thermodesulfobacteriota bacterium
GGACTACACGGCGATCGGCGACGTGGTCAACCTGGCGGCGCGCCTGCAAGACAAAGCCAGCGCCGGCGAAGTTCTCATCAGCAAAGAAAGTTTTACCAAACACCCGGCGGACTTTGGTGAAGCGAAATCGGAGCAAGTCGCGCTTAAGGGATTTCGCGAGCCGGTTACCGCCTATCGTCTGCGCGGCGATCAAGCCACGCGCTTGATCGGCGATCCGCCCGAGTCTTTGACTAGAGAAACAACCAGCATCGGCGCGATCATCTTCGGCATCCTCGGCGCGCCTTGCGCGGTGGTCACTCTGATTGGGCCATTGGCAGTTGCGTTGGGAGCAGGCAGCGTGTTCGGCCTCGCCGGCTTGCTGACGTTCCTCGACCAAAGCGTGCTGCGCGTTCCGGTGCTTGTGCTCAGCACACTCGCCGCTCTAGCCAATCTCTACACATTAGCCCATGCCAGAAAGCTGCGGACGGACGCCAAAGTTCCGGCCCAGCTAAAAACCATGACGACCTTGGACAAGCAGCGCACGACTTTCGTGCTCGCCGCGTCGGTCGTCACCCTTGGGATTGTCGCCTTCGAAGTCGTCGCGCACATTCTGCTGCATTGAAATCTCTCATCTCGCGAAGCCCGGCAAAATCACAGGCCCGCAGATGCGGACCTTTGACAGGGCTCTAGGGTTGCCGATGAATGATTACTTTTTGTAACTATCAGGATCGAACGCCGCCCCGTTGAAAGTGAACTCACGCGTCACCGGCGTCGGATTAATGATCGTCTGCATGATGTAACAGCCCGCCTCGGCATTACGAATCAGCGCGGCCACGCGGTCGGCTGGGGCACTCGATGAAATCTCGCTGCGCATTTCAACGCCGACGCCGCCCGACTTGATGGTCTCGCGCAGCACCGAACCCTCGGCGCGAAAGCGCGTCGTCACATAGATCTTCATCTTGTCGACTTTCACCTTCATCATTTCCCCGTACCGGGAAACTTGGGTGAGCAGTCAAAAGGCCACCGACAGGGCGAAGTAGCCCATCGGCGACGGCGCCGAGTTGTCCCCGCCCGTCCGTTGTTGCTCGTCGCAGAACACCGTGAAGCCGCGCACATGCCCTTCCTTGCGCAAGCGCTCGATGGACTCCGCGTCCGCCTCGATCACGATCTCTCGACTGACTTGCATTTCATCAACCATCTTGGTCTCCTTTGTTCTCTGTTGCTTAACTGGGAATCCTTTTCCCCTTCCGCGTAATCATCCCAAGTCGGCAGGCTCTGCAGCGCGTCGATGACAATCGATGTATCGCAGTGCGCCGTGGACCATTGCTGCCTTGTCGGTCATGGATTTTGGGTCTTGAGCCACCGGTCGATAACGAAGGGACCAAAGGGCAGCAGTCCCGCAAAAAATATTAGCGCAGTGCGGCGCAGTGGCCATTGTCGGTCGCCATGGGCCACGAGTAAACACACGCAAAAGACCAAGAACAGTAAACCATGAATCCAACCGGTAATCTTCACGGCCAGTGGCAAGCCGCCGAAATATTTTAACGGCATGGCCACACCCAGCAGCAGGAGAAACGAAACGCCTTCCACCATACCGGCCGCACGCAACCGCCCCACCACCGTTGTCAGCATCGCCTTAAGAAGCCGCCGGTCAATTCTCGCATGGCAATTGCGACTCGTTAGTCTCGACGAAACCCACACGACTGCTCCAATGTCCGTGCACGGAAGGCTTTCCCGGTGGGACATCGTCAAGCGTACCGGCAGGAACCAGGGCGCGCGTGCCGTCGCGCGACGGGTGCGGGATCGGACAGTTGCAGTTACCGCAAATCTGCCGGGCGAAACTCTTGGCTTCGGGAAGATCGAAACGTTTGATCAAGCTTTCACCCTGGGTCCAACGGAACTGCGCGATCGGCACCGCGATATTGGTCGAGCGCACCCCGCCCGTCGCCTTGCGGCAACGCGAGCAATAGCAGTGACCGAAGCGCATAAACGGCGTGGTCACCTCATAGCGCACCGACTTGCACAAACAACTTCCCTGCAAAGTCTGCTCAGCCATAGGATCCTCCTGGAGTTGGCGATCGGCCGAAAGTCTATTTTGAAATACGACTCTACGCAAGCACAACTGCATAGTATCAACGTCAGAAACCATTGAAACGTTTGGAACCCATGGAACGATTGAAACGCGCGGCGCCATCGAAGCCGTTGACAGCCGCGCCGTGCCTCCCTAAAGTGACCCGACCAAACATTGGAGGGAAATCATGGCAGATCCCGTACTCGTAACCAAAGAAAATGACATCACGACCATCATGTTGAACCGGCCGGAGGTGGGCAACCGCCAGAGCGACGCCACCTGGGCGCAGGTGACGCAAATGTTCGACGATGCTGCCAAATCGTCGCGGCTGATTATTTTCAAAGGCGCGGGCGATGAATTTTGCTTGGGACGGGACTCCATGGGGGCGGCGCCGCCAACTCCCGGGCCCGAAGCCTACGCCGTGCGCGAGCGCAGCGAGACGATCTTCAATCTCTACGGCGCCTTTCGCAACGCCAAAGTGCCGATCGTCGGCGTGGTCCAGGGCCGCGCCGTCGGCCTCGGCTGCGCTCTCGCCGCGCTCTGCGACATCACCATCGCCAGCGACAAAGCGCGTTTCTCATTCCCAGAGACTGCGCATAAAATCATGCCGACCATCGCCTTCTCCGCCCTGGTCGATCGCATGCCGCGCAAAGCCGCCACCTTCATGATCTATTCGGCGCAGGAAATCGATGCCGACAAAGCCCTCACCTACGCGCTGGTGAGCGACGTGGTGGCCCATGGCGAATTGGCAGCCAGCGTCAATCGCCTGGTCGACCACTTCAAAACCATGCCGCTCCCCGCTGTCCTCGCGGTCAAAGAATATGCCCGCACGGCGTTCAGCATGAGCACCCAAGCGGCCACCGACTTCGCCCGCAACCTGCATGCGACGGTGAACAGCTACTCCGGCATGCGTTAGCGAACCGGCTGAATCTTTAATTCCCTAGAAACGAGGAGAAACGATGAAACTGCCAGACTTTCCCAAGCCGCCGCCAGCCCTCGACCCTACCATCACCTACCGCGAGAATATGATCGAGGCCGATGTCGAATCGCTTGAACGCATGCGCAAGGGCGCCAAGGTGCAAGGCTTTACAATTTACTGCGACGAATCGGAGCGCGTCGGCGGCGACAGTACCGCGCCATCGCCGCTCGGCTACTTCACCGCCGGCATTGGCTTTTGACTGCTCACGCAAATTGCCCGGTACGGGCATATGATGAAGATTCAAGTGAACAAAGCTCGGGTCCACGTCGCCATGCGCAATAAGACCGAAGGTTCCGTGCTCAAAGGCAACGTCAAAGCCACCTGTCTGGGGGTTGAGACACGCGTAGAGTTAGAGTCGGATGAGTCGCCGGAGCGTATCAACGCGCTGATCAAAAACGCCGAAAACGGCTGCTTCACCATGCAGGCGTTGGTGGAGCCGGTACCGTTCACCACGACAGTTTCACTCAACGGTACAACATTAGCGCGCTAAGAATCGGGCTTTTCGTCAGCGCTGCATGTTACCTTGTCGAGCGCGAAATTTTTGTGGTGAGGATCTCGATGTCGACATGGCCGTTGTCGCCATCTTCGTGGACATTCACCAGCCCGTAGTTCAAGTGCTGGTTGTTGAAATAATCGATATGTCGCCTAGCCCACGGTGGTCATCGTCACTATCGCGTATCCGCTGCGAAAGTTATCTCACGCAAAGCGCTCCGCCAACGCGGCCACGAGCGCTCAGATATCTGTGCAACCATGACGAGGAATCTAGCTGATCGGATTCGAAAAGAACCAGGCTCACGGTAATGAACGACCCGCAGCGATTAGACAGGAGTGTCAGGCGGCGGCGCTTTGCCAATCAAATATGCCCGCCATGGCGTCCAGTAATACTTCTCCCAACCATGGCTGACGCCAGCGAAGTCTTCATCCTCAACATTGATGTGGACCAATTCAATCCGCGCGCCGTCCTCCGCCGGCCAGAATGACAACGTCAGCACCGAGTCCATCGCCGTCAGTGGCCAATTCGTAGAGCGCCAGGTTTGCACGATCAGCGACTTCGGTTGAATGTGCAGGATTGTGCCCGAAAGCTTGCCGTCGAAGGCGCGAAACACGCCGCCGGCATGGGGCTCTAAGGTCACGGGCAGACCAGTAAACGCCGCGTGGGCCTCGGCATCGAGATACATGTCGAATAGTTTATCGGGAGACGCGGGGAGCGAGGCGGCCGTAATGATGTTACGTGGCATAGCTCAACCTTTCCTCTGCACTGTATTGGGTTTGACCGAGCGCCCACCGTGATGGGGAAAAGTGAAGACGCAGTCATTGTAAGTTGTTGGTTTCATCGAGAACCGACCTATAGGCATGATCACATTTTCGCCGAATCAGATTCTACGGCGCGGCTCGATCTCGCGCAAGATCAGCTCTCGCGCACCGACCAAAGCCGCCAACCAAGAATTTCTAAACACACCCCAACAATCTGAGTTCCTCAGCGCATTGCGCCGAACTCTCGAACCGGATCGTGCGAATGCCGAATCGCCGTGCGGCGGCTAAATTGACTTCTAGATCATCGACAAAAACAGTTTCCGCGGCGTCGAGTTGGTAGGATTTCAGCAAGTAAGCATAAATCTCTGCTTCGGGCTTGCACAGGTGCACCCGGCAGGAAATGACCTTGCCGCTGAAGACATCCCAGAAGCCATGGGTGCGTTCGAGATATTCGATGGACGCGAAATGCATATTCGACAGGCAGTAGAGAGAATGGCCCTGGGCTTTCAACCGATAAAGGAAGTCCACCGTATCGGCAATTGGAAGCAATGCCGGGGGCACGTGGTTTAGAAAGCGCCCCACGGCTGCCTCGGAGAGTCCGGTGCGCCGCGCAGCCCGCGCCACCGCATCCTGCGGCGCCATCGTGCCGCGATCGAGCTCAAGCCAATCGGTATGGCCGATGAACTCGGAGTGTAGAACTTTACATGTAGCAGGGTCGTCAAAGATCTGCGCCAGCAGGGCCGCCGGCTCCCAACGCACGACGACGCCGCCAAGATCGAAAATTATATTCATGATGCTCGCTCAAACCTCGTTCTCCAGCAAAATGAGCCGTATTGCTAAATTCTACGGCGAGGGCTCGTTCCGCACAAGAACCGCTGAGACATTACGGCACCCGACCAGGCCCGTTGCCCGGGTTAGGCATCTGCGCCGTTCCCACTCAAGCGAATCGCCGCATCCTTTCCTGGCGGCCTCACATCTAACCAGCCAGACGGACCGAGACCTCGGCTGAGACACGGTCCGTTAAATTACCTAAAATTTAACGGAGGATGATTTCATGAATAAACGCCAAATTTTTATCGCTGTTGGGATTGTCGTGATGGCCATCGCCTGGTACGCCTTTCGCCCCGAACTGCTGTTCGTTGACAAACAAGTCGATGAACAATTTCCTGCAGTAGGCCAGACCGCTTCTGGGCCCATGTCTCTGGCCAAGGGCAACTTCAAGAGCCTGGCCCATGAAACCAAAGGTATGGCGACCCTCTACAAACTCGCCGATGGTAAACAGACGCTGCGGCTAACCGAATTCGAGACTTCCAACGGCCCGGACGTTCATGTTTATCTAACCGCTGCGGAAGTGGAAAAAGGCAGCGATGCGATCAAAGCCGCCGGCTTCATCGACCTGGGCTCGATGAAAGGCAACAAAGGCGACCAAAACTACGACATCCCAGCCGACGTGGATTTGCGCAAGTACAAAAGCGTGACGATCTGGTGCGCCCGCTTCGGCGTCAACTTCGGACTGGCACCGTTGACGTAAGAATTGATTCACCGCACAGTCCGCGGAGTCGGAATTCAGTTCCGAAACCTCCGTGCCCCTCTGCGGCTCTGCGGTGAACCTTCCGATAAATAAGCTTGCATCCGAATGAGCCGCCTGCGCATCTAACCCCCATCAAGCAAATACTTCCTAACCGCCCGGCACTTACAAGAATCGGAGCGAACTATGGCCACGCAGAACCATTATGATGTGATTATCATCGGCAGCGGCGCCGGCGGCGGCACCCTGGCGCATAAGTTGGCACCCACGGGGAAACGGATCCTGATCGTCGAACGCGGCGATTACGTGCCGCGCGAGAAAGACAACTGGAGTGCTAAAGCTGTCAATCTCGATGGCAAGTATCAAACCCAAGAAAAGTGGCTCGACAAGGACGGCAAAGAGCTCCATCCCCATACAAATTATTATGTCGGTGGCAACACGAAATTCTTCGGCGCGGCGCTGTTTCGCCTGCGCAAGGAAGACTTCGGCGAGATTAAGCACCACGGCGGCCTGTCACCGGCGTGGCCGATTTCTTACGACGACATGGAGCCCTACTACGGCGAAGCCGAAGCGCTTTATCACGTCCACGGCCAACGCAACGAAGATCCCACGGAACCGCCCGCGTCCAGCCCCTACCCCCAACCTCCCGTCAGCCACGAGCCGCGCATTCAGCAATTGTCCGACGATTTTGCCCGGCTCGGGCTGCGTCCCTTTCACACTCCGTTGGGGGTGATGCTCGATGAAAAGAACCCGCGCGCGAGTAAGTGCATCCGCTGCGGGACCTGCGATGGTTTTCCCTGTTTAGTCTACGCCAAGGCGGACGCGCAGGTATGCGCCGTCGATCCGGCGCTGCAACATGAAAATGTTTCACTGATGACCGACGCCTACGTTGAAAAATTAGTAACCGATGCCTCAGGCGGGCGCGTGGCGAAAGTCATCGTCAAGCGCAACGGCAGCATGGAAGAACTTTCGGCGGACATCGTCGTCTCAGCCTGTGGCGCG
Source organism: Thermodesulfobacteriota bacterium (assembly GCA_041749055.1). GTDB lineage: Bacteria > Desulfobacterota > Binatia > UBA9968 > UBA9968 > DP-20. Next base: position 6,814 of record JBGTCC010000760.1, read on the forward strand.
ATCAATTCGGCGGCGTTATTACTGCGCTCGAAGAACGACAAACACCCGCGCGGCTTGGCCAATGGCTCAGATACCGTCGGCCGCCACTACATGGGACATATCAATTCTGTGTTAATGGCGCTGTCGAGGTGTCCCAATCCGACGATCTTTCAAAAATCTCTTTCAATAAACGACTTTTACTTCGGCGCCACGGGTTGGAATTATCCGCTGGGCCATATCTCTTTCGTCGGCAAACTCGACGGCGAGACGCTCAAGGGCGGCGCTCCGGCGATGGCGCCGGGCTGGAGCTTGGATTTGATGGCACGGCATTCCCTCGACTTCTGGCTCACTTCGGAAGATTTACCTGATCCGAATAACCGAGTGACCCTCGATAGCGAAGGGCGCATCGTCCTAAGCTACACGCCGAACAACCAGGAAGGCCACAAAAGGTTGATCGCCAAACTGAAAGAACTGATGCAACAGCAGACGCATTGCGGCGTCCACGGGCACGACTGCCACGAAGGTCTGTTTTCGCGCAACTTGTTCGCCGGCCAACGCATCCCGCTCGCCGGCGTAGCGCACCAGGTCGGCACGGTGCGCTTCGGCAAGGATCCCAAGACGAGCGCTCTCGACGCCAACTGCAAGGCCCATGAACTGGACAATCTGTACGTGGTCGACGGCGGTTTCTTCGTCTCCAGCGGCGCGGTGAATCCGGCACTGACGATCATGGCGAATGCGCTACGGGTCGGCGAACATATCATTCAAAGAATGAATTGATCGAGGGAATGGAAAGTTGATAATGTCGGAGCAGAGTCGCCATACTTTTCGCATCGCGTGGACGGCGGCGCTTTTTGCTATTTACTTTTTACTTTTTACTTCAGCTGCATCGGCGCAGCTCATCCGCTCCGTAGAAGCGATCGGCATGACCGTCGCGGATATGGATCGTTCGATAGAGTTTTTCTCCAAAGTCTTGAGCTTTGACAAGATTAGCGATGTCGAAGTCCATGGCAGCGAATATGAAAAGTTGCAGGGACTCTTCGGCCTGCGCATGCGCGTCGCGCGCATGAAGCTAGGCGACGAAACCATCGAGCTGACCCAGTATTTGGCGCCGGAAGGACGGCCCATTCCGGCCGATTGGCGTAGCCACGATCATTGGTTTCAGCACATCGCCATTGTCGTCAGCGACATGGACAAGGCCTATCGGCTACTGCGCAGCCACAAAGTGCGCCACGCCTCGACCGGGCCGCAGACAATCCCGGTCACCAACAAAGCCGCCGCCGGCATCCGCGCTTTTTATTTCAAGGATCCCGACGGGCACAATCTTGAGATCATTTATTTTCCAGCCGGCAAAGGCGATCCACGCTGGCAGAAGAGCCCCGAAAAGCTTTTTCTCGGCATCGATCACACCGCCATCGTGGTGTCGAACACGCAGAACAGTTTGACATATTATCGCGGCCTGCTCGGTTTGAAGCTCGCCGGTGAGAGCATAAACCACGGCACCGAGCAGGAGCATTTGAACAACGTCGCCGGTGCGCGTTTGCATATCAGCAGTCTCAAGGCCGCCTCTGGCCCCGGCATAGAGTTCTTGGAATACTTAACTCCACGCGACGGGCGACCGGCACCTAAAGACACCCGGGCGAACGATCTTTGGCACTGGCAAACAATGTTGACGACTGCCAACGCGGCCAACGCCGAGCAGCAATTGCGCAGAGCAAAGCGCCGCGTAGTTTCACCGAGCATTGCCGAGTTGCCGGAGAAAAGCCTGGGCTTCGCCAAGGGCTTTCTCGCCCGCGACCCCGACGGCCACGGGCTGCAATTGATCGAGAAGTGATGGAATCAGATTCCTGCGCCACCGGGTTTTCGTCCGGGGATGGCGACAGTGAAAGTTTCGTGTCGGGGCGACCGGCGCTCGCTCTTGCTTTCACCCCTGCCCTCCCATCGGAATCGGCGAGGGTGCAAGAGAACAACCACGGCGTGATTATGAAACGAACCTAACATGGACCTCGATCTCACGCGCATGATCCGGGACGAATGGCTCGAAACCGACGGCCTCGGCGGCTTTGCGTCCGGCACGGCAGCGGGCGTTAGAACGCGCCGCTATCACGCGCTGCTGTTGACCGCGACCAAACCGCCGGCGGGACGTTTGGTGTTGGTCAACGGCTTTGACGCCGCGGTGGCAACCGCCAACGGCAACTACGCGCTATCCTCGCAACTCTATCCTCCGGATGTCATGCACCCGGACGGCGCCGGTCGAATCATCGAGTTCACCAGCGAACCTTGGCCCAAATGGACTTTCGCCCTCGACGACGGCAGTAAAGTCGAACAAGAATTTTTTCTCGTCAACGGCGCATCCATTGTCGTGCTTTCCTGGCGGTTGATAAATCCGGCGGCCAAAGCGACGTTGACGGTTCAGCCATTTCTTTCCGGCCGCGATTACCACTCAATGCATCATGAGAACCCGGCGTTTCAATTTCATCCGGAGATGAGCGGACAGCGGCTGATCTGGCATCCCTATCCGGGAACTCCGGGCATCGTCGCACTGCACAACGGCA
>JBGTCC010000761.1:0-7941 GCA_041749055.1 Thermodesulfobacteriota bacterium
GGCCCTTAAATTGATCGTTATTCATACATGCCTCCCGTCAGTAAGTTCTCCTTTAAAAAAAAAAGCATATTTGATACCAACGAAAATTGGCTATGGGCCAGCCTAAAACATTGCAATGATGCAATTATGAGACAGAACGCGGGAAATCGGTGTCCCGTAAGTGAGAAACCAGATGAGACCTCGGCTAGCGCAGCAGGACTCTGATGGGAGTCTTGGGCGGCAAGGCGGAGGTGATAGCTGCCGGCATGTTACGAACTCATAATTCAACGCATGAGCGCCAAAGCAACTGCCACGAACGCGGTGATCAACGCGGTGCCGGCGAGCGCCAGCGCGATGAAAATAGCGGTTCGCCATAGCGGCTCCATTGCGCGCCCACTAACGGTATCGGTTACCGCGAACTGGGCATCGGTGAAGAGTGACTGCCGCATTACTGTCTTTGCCGCGACCACCTCTTCGATAGCGTATTCGAAGTCCTGTTGCTTTATGCGCTTACCCAAATCCGGGCCCGGTTCGGCGGCCGCTAAGGCCGCGGCCTTGAGAACCGCATTCTTGATATCGCCACCGCTCACTGTATAGCGGTTGGCGAGCCGCCGAAAATCCACGTCGGCGGCCAAGGGAGTTTTCTTCGGGTGAATTTGCAGCTCCCAGATGCGCGCGCGTTCTTCCACTCCTGGGATTTCAAACAGGACATGGGCGCGGATGCGGCGCTCGAATGCGGGATCAAAATTCGCTGCCAGATTGGTGGCAAAAATCACGATGCCATTGAACGCCTCCAACTCGCGCAAAAGAACGTTAACCGTCAAATTGCTTTCACGTTCATGCGGCAGCCTGGCCCGGGAGGAGCGGCGCATTGCGATCGCATCTGCCTCGTCAAATAACAGCACCGCATTTTGCTCGGCCGCCGCGCGAAACGTGGCGACGATATTTTTGGGAGTCTCGCCGAACCACATCGACTCGGCCTCGGCATAGTTGACCACGAGAAGCTTCAGACCGAGCTCATGGGCAATCGCTTCGGCGCAGATCGTCTTCCCCGTGCCGGGCTGTCCGGCGAAGTTAAACGCGAGTCCCCGTCCCGACGTATGCCGTTCGCCTAGGCCCCAGCGGTTAAAAATCAAGTGGTGATGGTGCACCTGCGCCAGCGCCTGCTCCAAGGCGCGGCGAGTTTGTGGCGCCAAAACAACATCGGCCAATGTGCGCGCCGGCGTGACGGCTTCCACGACCCGGCGCGAACCGAGGCCCGTAAAGAAAGAAATCAGCGGACTAGCCATAACTGATTTTGGTCAATTTCTCCTTGTCAATCCAGATTGCCGGGGGATAAATATCTGAGCCCCCAAGCGAACTAAACACGCATCTGCGCAACTATGTTGCGCGGAGCGATTTATTACTGCGCATATCTGGTGTAAGCGCAATCATGCGGTGGAAAAATTTCCATATTCTTTGGCCTCTTACACCAGTCCCGAGGAAACCGATGCGCCCTTAGGATATGGTCTTCACTGGCTGGGGTGCGCGCAGTGGATTTCCCCAAAGGAACTCAGCGCTTACACGGCATGGCAGGAGCGCATGATGCAGCGCCCGACGGTTAAGAATAATGTCGAGAGCTCGGTAAGCCGCGAAAGAAAAGGGGCATCCTGACCTTCGGCAGGATGCCCCTGGAACATTCTCAGAGAATTTTTTTATTTGCTTTTGTACATCTTCTCGAAGAAACCCTCGTCGTCGAGTTTCTTGAGCCAAGTGGGGTCGATGATGCGCTCGGCTTTGATCGACGCGACTTTGGGATTTTGCTCGGCGACGTATTTGATGACGGTCCGGGTGCCCTCGACGGTCGGATAGGGTTTCCGATCGAGTTCCTCCAGGGCTTCGATGTAAAAGTCCTCGGCGGCTTCGACGTTGGACAATCGCAGGTTCTTGGCGAGGACTTCCTTGACCGCTTGCTTGTTTTCCTTGTTGAAGACGTACGCATAGCCTTCCACCATGGCCCGGGTGAAGTTCTCGAATAGCTTCGGATTGGCTGCCATCTGATCCCGGCGCGCCGCCAGCACGGTGTTTTGGTAAGGGATCTTCGCCTGATTCATGTTGAGCAACTGGTGATATCCTCTGCCGATCATGGTTTTTGTGGCAAGCCGCTGCAGCATGGCGGCATCGAGTGCTTTTTGCTCCAGAGCGGCCATGCGTTCTGGGTCGAGACCGGTTTGCACGATAATCACATTGTCGCGCTTGGCATCGAGGCCGAGATGGTCGAGCGCGATCAAGGCCGAAACATGGGACGAGCCGCCGAAGCGCGCGGTCCCTAGTCGCTTGCCTCTGAGCTCCGCCGCGGTCTTGATGTTGGTTTGAGTGATCAAGGCAAACGGAGAGGTATTGCTGACGCCGAGAAACATCGAGATATCGACGCCGTTGGCGATCAAACTCAAAAGAGCGGCGGGCGCATTGGCGGCGACTTGGATTTCCCCGGCGGCCAACATCTGGCTCACTAGCGCGCCGCCCATGACGAAGATCAATTCAACGTCGACGCCGTACTTGTCGAAGATCTTTTTGTCCCTGGCCACCCACAGCGGCGTGTTGTGCGGCGTCGCCGTGGACACCGCGACTTTGAGTTGCTGTGATTTCGATGTTTGGGCCAGGGTAGGACCGGCGGTTGCGAGCGCCAAGAGCACGGCAACGAGTCCGCCCCGGAAAGTTTTATAGGCCATATTTTTCACCTCAGGTTTTTGTCATATCCATCCGCACTGTGAATCGTAACCGCTTTATCGCCAACATTGTGGACAGAGGGCCAGATCATTCCTTATAACATGCAGCAGGGATGACTTATCCTATCGCCTCGCCTACGACAAGTGACCCAGCTTGCCGCTCCGGTAATCTTCCATCGCCTGGCAATTCTAAATCCTTTGCCGCTGAACATCTGCCCTGTCCCGGGGGGGTCAACTACCCCCGTTGGACTTCCTATAGCCCTTGGTGCCGTAAAGCGTTACGTTGGATAGGAAGAATACGAGAAGCTTACCAGGTCAGGGAATCAGGGAAGGAAGTCGAAATGAAACCTGCCAAATTAGGGTTTCTTATTGTGTTACTCCTTTCGTTCATGGGATGCACCGCCTCACCCGACCGCATTCTCATGAAAGTACAAGGCGAGGATAATCGCTGCCATATGAAGATCGAGACCTATGGCGATCCGACCATGCCGACCGAACGCGAGGTTGTCGATTATTACGGTCCCTGTGATGAACGGCCTGGCCCCAGGCGCTAATCGTGACGGCGTAGCCGACCTTCGCTGCCGCGCAGCTCAGCAACACCGTTGGCGTTGTCTGTTATCACCGTGATAGCATTTTTCCCTGACCCTGTTCTCTGTCACTGTAGGATTCCCGCGCATCCAATTTTACTGTTGTAACAGAATTGTTTTTAAGCGGGCGATGGTCTCCGGCGGTTGTGTCATGACCTCCTTGACGATGCCCTCAAGCTCTTCGCCGCTGATCGGATCTAGCTCAAAGTTTTTTTTCTTGACGTCTTCCAGAAAAGCCGGGTCCTTGACCATCTTGCCAAAGGCTTCGCGCAGTATTTTCACCCGATCCGGTGGCGTGCCGGGTGAAGTGAATATCGGCCTGCCCAGAGTGCCGTTGGCGAGGATCACGCTCGCCAAGCGACGGCCGCCCTCGGCTATCTTATAACCGTCCATGACCTCATACAGCGACGGCACATCGGCCAAGCGCGGATCGCGTTTCCGCCCGGTTTGATAGAGGTTGCGGACGAAGCCTTTCTTTTTCCAGGTAATATAAGGCTCGCGCGCGAAAAATGTTTCGATGGTAAAGGTCCGGCACTGTATCTCGCCTCGCTCAATGCCGAGATCGAGCTCCGGCCCGCCCGGATAACCCAGCACGGAGTGAATCTTGAGAGGCGGCATAATTTCTTCGAGAAGCCGCGCCAGCATATAGTCTGTGCCGGAGGTACCGGTGCTGCCGCAACGCGGCGGCTCTTTGGCTTTGCGTATGTCGTCGATGGATTTGTAGGGCGCGTCCGCGCGCATGGTCATTTGCGATTCACTCTTGACCGGTGAGCCAATCCAAACAAACTTTGCCCAGTCATATTTGACCTCCGGCCGCCCCGCGAGCTGGTCCAGGTACATTCCCGGTAAGATAGATCCGATGATCGTCAGGCCGTCGGGCTTGGCCACATTGTACATGTAATTAGTGGCAATCTTGTGGCCGGCTCCAGGCATGTTCTGAGCGAGCGCATCCGGATTGCCTGGGATGTGCCTCGGCAAATGGGCGGCAATTGTGCGCGCCCAGGTATCATAAAGAGACCCTGCAGTGGTTCCGACCAAGACTTTGAGGGTCTTCCCCTTATAGAAAGACTCGCTTTGCGCGTAGCCTGGGGAAACCGAAGCAACGTTGAGAGCGACCAGGAGCATGAGAAAATATTTGCCTGGGAGAGTCGGGTTTTTCATAACACCTCCTGCTCTGAAAATAGTATTGAATTCAACTCCGAGTTCCAACGAGTTTGGCCAAATAACCCTGTGCCGGTCAGCGCCATGCTCTTCTCGCCGCCGCGTCAGTACAGCTAAGGAATCTTTTCCGACCCGACTAAAGCGGAATCTCGATGATGCCACGCAAATCCATCACAGCCCACCTGGCTCGATTCCTGATATTTCGCTGGTCGATCACGATCCCCACGATGATCGGATTCTCAACATGATGTCATCGGCAATCTTGGGGATCATGGGTGTTAAGCGTTCCTTAACTTTTGTCCGGACCGATTCTTGACAGTTTTTTTGACCGTCCTTGATGAGCTTTTCGAACCTCGACTCCCACAGTGACGCGCGGACAATGGTCGCTGGCAGGTTCACACTGTCAATCGCGTCGGTGAGTTTCTCTTTGCCAAACCACCAAGCTCCAGCAGTCACGACAGCGCCGATGATGAGCCCAATCACGAATCCGACCGGTCCGCTCGTCCCTAACAGGGTAGCAATAATGGCGATTCCGAGCTCCTTGCCGATGCCACCCGCAACCGTCGCGAAGGTCAGTGTAATTGTCGCTCCAACCGAGACGCCAATGGCCATGCTGAATTGATCCGACACACCCAGCTCCGCGTTGCCCGGCGCGTCGATCTTTAGGTCGCGCATAAATGCTTCGGAATCTCCTTGGTTAACGAAGTCCGTGCCGATGCTTCTTATGATTTCGCTGATGCGTTGCGATAAAGAAAGCTGGAATTCAGGAATGGCGGTAGCCGAAATATAAGCCGTGACTTGAGGTGAGAATGCCTCGGTAATTTGCCCTAGGTCGGACTTTAGCTCGGCGATTCTGCCGCCTTGGTCACGAAAGTTCCGCAGCTTGGGAATGATCTGTTCAGCGTACAGCTTTAGTCCAATGTAGAAAGCTACCTTTTCAGAAAACTGGCTGATCGCAGTCTCCGTCTCTTTCTCGATGATTGATCTTATGGGTGTCTCAATCACTTCGCCGTAGTAATCGTCCAACGCAAGGCCGAAACTGTTAACCCGTTTCTTAATCGCTTGGGACTGCGTCAGCGCCAATACAGTTCTGGGAATGACCACGGTGATGACAACCGTAATGGCGAAAAGATGAATCCACGCATCAGAGGTATCGCCTTGCGAACTTACAAGACGAGCGAAATCAACTCGCTCCGAAAGTCCCAAGTTTAAAAGATTAGAAATAAAAAAACTGGGCGACAAAACCACATTAATGAAGCCGGAGACGGTTTTTTCGTCCGTAACGAAAGCGCTGGCCCAAACAAACTCATAGCCCTGAAAAAGGCCGCGAAAATACATGCCCAGGGTAGCCCCCGTTGCTAGGCAAAGAGCGCCTAAGTGAAGCAGATACTCCCACCTGGCGACGACGAGCGGCCCGGCAATTGAAAACCAGTGCGCGGTGAATTGGCTCGTCAGATTGGCCAAATTTCTTGTTTGGTGAAATCCGAACATGATCTTATGGACGAATTGCCAGATTTGCGGCATTAAATGTCGAGCCGCCCAAGGAACATTTGTCGGCACTGTGAATCTTTGGGCAAACTTTTCGTCCTCGTGCGCCGGTCGTGTAGAGGGCCGGAAACGGCCAAATAATTGGGAACGAGTTTGACTTCGGTTTCTCAAAAGAAAAAACAGCAATAGACTAAGGTAAACGAGGATATTCCAAGCGACCAGGAAGAAAACTGGATTACGAACAACGTGAATCGTTTCTGTTGGGCCAAGAAGATTAGTCGCAAGACCTAACATCAGGGCGAGCAGACATACAGGAAAAGTCCAATTAGCCGGCACCTTTGCTAGTTGGAGAATCGATTGATGCCACGGAGAAAGACGTTCAAATAAGTAAGCAGCGCGCTTCTCAATCCAATCGACCCCTGATCTCTCGTTGCTTGCGGTCGCCAGTGCGTCAGCCAGTATTTGTTCCGAAAATACACCCTTGTCACATTCCTCGACTGCACGTATCAAGGTAATCTTAGCGGCCTGATCTTCGGTTAATGCCATAATGTGTAAAAGGGTCTACCAGCAGCCATTGAAAAATGCTGTTTCACGGTGAAACTCCTTGATCGTGCCAGGGGCTCCTATCTAACTAGCACAAATCGCCTTGCATTCTGACTGCAGTTTAAATTTTCTCGACACACGGAAGGGACGGCCGGGGTCTACCATCGGACTTTGCAAGTAGCGGCAGCGATGACGCAGACGATCGCGTCGCCTATGACATATGGCCCATCTTGCCGCTCTGGTAGTCTGCCATCGCCTGGCGAATCCATCGGGCAGTGTTCATGACGAACGGGCCCCGTCCGACAATCGGCTCAACAATCGGCTCGCCGCAAAGCAGCAAAGCCGTCGCGTCATTCACGCATTCGATGCTGATGCTCTTGCCGGCGCGGTCGAAGAGTCCGACCTCCGCCGTCGTGATTTCCTCGGATCCATTCACGCGCACAGCGCCTGTGAGCAGCACCAGCGCGGTTGTGTAACCATCAGGCAGGGAAGATCTGTCCGTTGGTTAGAAGCGAAGCGGAGATCGCCCACGAGGATCGGCGTGAACGTCTGTGCGGGTCCCTTCGCCCCGGCATACTCACCCGCAATCACCCGCAACGTTCCCTGGCCGCCGGGCAGGCTCGCCCAAACCGTATGGGAGTCGGTCCAGTCCTCGACCCTACATATTCCCATCGGCTATCTACCCAACTTTCTTCGGCCGGTAAAACTCAATCGCGTTGTTGTAGAAAACATTTGCCGCCTTTTCTTCTCCTAAAGTTGCCAAGACCAGCGTGTAATCGCTATCGAGATAAGGCCTCGGCGCGCGGGTGGACGGCAGGTCGGTGCCGAACATGAGCGCCCGCGGGTTGGCGGCGTAGAGGTCGGTCAGGGCGGACCGGACATCGAAATCGACCCGTCCGAAGCCAGTGGCCTTTACCCGCACACCCTTTTCCACGAGTTTGAGCAGCGTCGGAAACCCCGCTTTGGAGAGACCGAGGTGGTCGATGCTGACCGCCGGCAATGCCACCAGTGTGTCGAAAAGCCCGGCCAGCTCGGTGGAATCGACATACAACTCGGTGTGCCAGCCGACCAGCTTATGAACGCGCCGGGCGAAGTTTTCCAGATGCCGGACGTCTTCCGAACCGCCGCGCTTGACGTTGAAGCGCACGGCGCGAACTCCTGCGCCGTTGAGTTCCTGCAACTCTTGATCCGAGATGGTCGCTGGCACTTGGGTGACGCCGACAAAGGCTGGGCCGAGCACTTTCAAAGCGTGAAATAGATAAGATTGATCCAACTCCTGGAAAGAGCCGGACACCACCGCGCCGCCGCACAGGTCGATTTCTTTCAGGCGCTCTAAATAATCCTCGCTGACAAAGGCGTCGGGCATGAACCCTTGATTGGGCACGACGGGATAATTCTTGTCGATGATATGAAAATGGCAATCGAAATATTTTTGCTTCAACGTAGTTCTCCTCTCAAGTGTCTCAACCCTGGTC
>JBGTCC010000762.1:0-2489 GCA_041749055.1 Thermodesulfobacteriota bacterium
GCGCACTTCTGCAGTACCTGGCTTTAAAGGGAAAGCTAACAATAGAAACGACCTACCTGGTCGAATCCGGCGACATCGCGTTGCTGCGCGGCAAGTGGCTGCTCCAAGGCACTGGCCCCGATGGCAAGCCCTTAGAGATGCGCGGCAATAGCATTGAAATCTTGCGACGTCAGAGCGATGGCAGCTGGCGCTTTGTCATCGATCATCCTTTGGGCGCAGAGTAGACGTCGGGTTTCGACGAATCCATTCGGCTTACGGAGGCCTGTTCGCCAATCCGCTATTCCAGTCTCACTAAATGATTCAATTTGACGTGGTTGTGATCGGCGCAGGCGCCGCGGGCTTGATGTGCGCCATCGAGGCGGGCAAGCGCGGCCGGCGCGTGCTGGTCATCGAGCATTGCGACCGCGTCGGCAAAAAGATTCTCATTTCCGGCGGCGGACGCTGTAACTTTACCAACCTTAACGTCACGCCGGAAAATTTTCTCTCGGCCAATCCGCACTTCTGCAAGTCGGCGCTGGCGCGCTACACACAATGGGATTTTATCGCCCTGGTGGAGCGCCATGGCATCGCCTACCACGAGAAGGAGCTGGGCCAACTATTCTGCGATCAATCGGCGCGCCAGATCGTCAAACTGCTGACCGACGAGTGCCGCGAGGCCGGCGTGAGGATCGCCACCGATTGCAGTGTGAGTGGCGTGGAGCGCGGCGCCGGTGGATTTGTCGTCAAGACCAAACGGGGCGCCATCGAAGTTTCATCACTGGTGGTCGCTTGTGGCGGCCTGTCGGTACCCAAGATGGGCGCTACGAGTTTCGGATACGAAGTTGCTACGAAGCTTGGTCATAGCGTGGTCCCGACGCGCGCGGGGCTCGTGCCGTTGGTTTTCAGCGCGGACGATCTGGTGCGATACAAAGATCTGTCCGGTGTTGCCCTGCCTGTACAGGTCGAATGTCGACGGCAAAGTTTTGCCAACGCCATGTTGTTTACCCATCGCGGCATCAGCGGCCCGGCAATTTTGCAAATCTCTTCTTATTGGCAGCCGGGTGATGACCTTACGATCAACCTTATGCCGCTGACCGATGCCGACGCTTGGCTGAAAGGGCGGCAGTCCGCGCGACCGGACGCGGAATTGAAAACCGTGCTCGGCGAGTTCCTACCGAAACGCTTGGCGCAACGGTTGTGTGAGAGTGAGCTGGGCAGCCGGCCGCTGCGCCAATATTCCGCGCGCGACATGCGCGCGATTTGCGAGGGGCTGCAAAGTTGGCGCTTTCGGCCGAGCGAAACCGAAGGCTATCGGACCGCTGAGGTCACCCTCGGCGGCGTCAACACCGACGAGCTATCATCGACTACGATGGAGTCGAAGAGCGTTCCCGGCCTGTATTTTATCGGCGAGGTCGTCGACGTCACCGGCCATCTTGGCGGTTTCAATTTCCAGTGGGCCTGGTCGTCGGGATGGGCGGCAGGGCAGGCAGCATAATGTTACATTGGAATGTCGATTTGCCGTGCATGAAGGGCTTGTTAGCTGAACAGTCGCGATGATCGTGTTTAGCGATACATCAGAACGGAGCGATTCGATGGAGATACCGATCAGAAAGGCCGTTATCGACGATGCCGCCCGGCTGGCAAAATTGCTGCAAGGAATAGGATGGTTCGAGGCGTTCAGCAGCCGGGAATTCAAGGACTCGGTCACGCGAGTTGAAAGCCGGCTTCGACAATGTCTCGCCGACGATAGTCACTCCATTTACGTCGCCGAATGGCCGCATGGCGAGATCGCTGGATATGGCTCGGTGCACTGGCTGCCGTATCTTTTCATGTCGGGACCGGAAGGATATGTTTCTGAATTATTCGTTCGCGATGATATGCGCGGACAAGGGGTGGGCCGCCAACTGCTCAGAATCATCGAGGTCGAAGCACGGGCACGCGACTGTCAACGGCTATCCCTGATTAATCTGCGCGACCGGGAATCCTACCAGCGGCAGTTTTATCTCAAAGCCGGCTGGCACGAACGCAGCGAAGCGGCGAACTTTGTGTATACGATTTCCTAATCTACGCGCTTCGCTAGCTGTTTGCCAATTCTCTTCCCAGGAAACTCGCCATCAGGCTCCACGCCTGTTCGGCTAACCCCGGATCGTAGCAGTCGCCGTCGGCCATGGCGAAGCCGTGACCGGCGCGGTGGAAGAAGTGCCAGTCCAATGGCTGGCCGTTGGCTTGGAAGCTCGCCATTAATTTTTGCTGCACCGGAATGCTCGCGACATGGTCGTTGCCGCCGAGGAAGATTTGCGAAGGACATTTGAAATCCTTGACGGCGTCGTTGGGATGACGCGGCCGGAGTTTGCTCGGCTCTTCATCGCGCACCGATGGATAGTAACCGACGAAGGCGCGCGCGCTCGGCGTCGCGGCGACGAAGTGAATGCCGATGCGGCCGCCCATGCAGTAGCCGACCACGGCGCAGCGCTTGGCGTCTACCTCCGGTCTGCTGGTGAGATAATTCC
>JBGTCC010000763.1:0-4170 GCA_041749055.1 Thermodesulfobacteriota bacterium
CTGGTCGTACAAAGTCGGCAAGATCTTGTAGCCTTCCTCGGCATCTTCCAGTTTCGCCAAGCGCATGCCCTTGGCGACGGCGCGAATCACCTCGGCTTTGTTGGCCGGGTTGCGGATGAAGTTGACGGCATCGAGTAAGCCGCGAAAAACGTTTTCCGCCAGTGCCGGCTGCGTGCGCATGAAGTTGCGCCGCGACATGAGGCCTGAGCCCTGGTAGGCGATGGGCAGCGTGTAGCCTTTGTTCTGCAGGTTTTTTCCATGGGCGTATCCGACCAGCACCGCGTCGACGGTGCCGGCCATGAATCCTTGGACCATGACAGTCTGGTCACCGAGGGAGCGAAACTGGATCTTGTCGCGCTCCGGTGACAGGCCCCAATGGTCCAAGGTCAGCATCGAAAAAATCCAACCGCCGCCGCTGAGACTGTTGACGCCGACGCTCTTGCCGCGCAAGTCCGCCGGGGTTTTGATCTTCGGATGGGCCATAAACATGCCGGTGAGCCGATTGATAAAACCGGCGACGAATACGATATCGGCGCCTTCGGCGATGGCGCCGAGGTTGGCGCCGGATACCGAGCCCCAGTGAAACTGTGACTCGCCGGAACTCAGGGCCGCCATACCGATCGGGCCGCTGCGCGCCTGGACGAACTGGACTTCGAGGCCGTACTTGCGGAAGTAGCCCTGCTCTTGGGCGACATAGATCGCCGCTTCGCGCTCGCTAACCGAGCCGGTGGTGAGCAGCACTTTGGTCAGCGGCGTGGCGGCGTGGGCGGGTTCGGTGGAATTACTCAGATTAATGAATACGACAAGGGTCAAGAAAAGGCGCCTGATCATGAAATCGAAGTCTCCCTCGTTGGTATTTTCTGGTTCCGCATTCCCGCCCAGGCGGGAATCCAGGTTCATGCTTCGCTATTCTCCGGATATTAACCTGGATGCCCGCCTGCTCGGGCATGACGGATTTAGTGTGCCCGCGTCAGAGCAATCGCCTACAGCGTCGGCTGCACTGCCGGCCGATCCAGCAGCCGTTTCACCCAGGCTTTGACGTTCGGCAAGTCGTCACCGACAGTCGTCTGATAGCGTTCCAGCCGGGTGAAAAACGGGATGAAGGTGATATCGGCAAGCGAGTAGTCGCCGGCGATATAGTCGCGCCCGCCCATGTGTCTTTCGAGAAACTTCAAGTAATCAACGATCTCGGCCTGGGACTGTTCGACTTTGTAGTCGTGGGCGACGTTGCCGCCGGCGCGCTGCAAGCGGGTGTTGCAGTAGTCGACCCAGATGCGCACGCGGGCGCGCTCGGCGAGGTCGCTGGGCATCAATCGAACAGCAGGATATTTTTCGTCGAGATACTCGTCGATGACCGCCGACTCGTAGATCACCGCGCCGTTGTCTTCGAGCACCGGCACTTTGCCGTAGGGATTGCGCTCGAGCAGTTCCTTGGATTTGTTTTTCAAATCGCACTCGATGGTTTCGTAAGGCAGATTCTTTTCCGCCAGGACAATCCTTGTCCTGTGAGCGTAGGGTCAAGGCCGGTAAGTAAACAATTTCATAAAGACCTCCTAGATTGATGGGTCGGATGGACGAATCTACGCTGCTTATATGCCCTGGCGCAACAGCAATTTGTTGTACCAGCCGATCAGTTCGTTGTAACGGTCGCCCCATTTATCCGCCGATGGAATCATGACTTTGCGCTCGCCGACATCGTCTGGCCCTTTGGTCGCGATATTCTTGTGCCCGACCCAGCGGCCATGGCCATGCATGATCTCCTGGCCTTTGCGCGACATGAGAAAGTCGGCGAGCAACGCCGCCGCGTAGGGATGGGGCGGCCGGGCCGACATATAGATCGGGATCAAAGATTTCGCCGGCACGAAAGGTTGGGGGAAATTGTAATCGACGGGCGCGCCGGCTTTCTTCTTGTTGATGGCTTCCTGGTGATGACTGTCGATCTGCAGGGAAAACTCGCCGGCGGCGACCAATTGAGCAATCAATGCCGGGCCGCGCCGCACTTGCAGCTTTTGCTGGCCCAGCCGGCTGGCCAACTCCAGGCCTTTGGCTTCGCCGTAATAGTCGATCAACGCCGCCAACCAGTCGTAGGACTCGTCGTCGACGGCCATATTGCCGGCCCACTTGGGATGCAATAGATCTTCGATGGTGCTCGGCGCCTCTTTGCGTGGAATCATTTTAGTATTGAAAAGAACACCAACGGCGTGGCAAAGATGCCATTCAAATAGCCTTCTTTGTCAGCGAAGCCGTCGCGCAGGCCGCTGCGATAAGGCGACCTGTAGCGCATGATGGCGCCGGCCTTTTTGAGCGTGTTGACGGTCATACTGCGGGTGTTGAAGACATCGAATTGATGGGAGCGCGCGCGGCTTTCCGTGAGCACACGATTGAGCAGCGAACCGCCGCTGCCGGTCAGGGTGTTGACCTTGAGAAACGGGTACTCGGCTTGAAAGCCATTGACGAGATCGTTGGCGAAGACGCGATTCATAGCCACATACCAGTTCACCGCGCCTTCCTTCTTGGCGCCGTTGAGCAGCCGTGTTTGACGCTCGGCTTCGGGGAAGTGGTTGATCTCGTCTAGGAGCTTTTCTTCGCTTTGTGCCTGGAGATTCGCTGGTGTGCTCGCCGGCAGCAGTAAGAATGCGGCAATTGCTAAAATGGGAATCCTAGCGGGCATGGTCAACCTCCTGCTCGATGCCGCAGGCGAAGCGTTGGGTGTCGACCAGCGCGCGCCATTGGGTGCCTGCGCCGATCTTTACACCCGCATCATTGAATGCCTCCACCGCATAGCGAATCTTCCGGCCTTTCACTTCGATAATCGCCGCATTCATGGTAACGCTCTGGCCGATGCGGGTTGATGCCAGGTGGCGCACGTCGATGTGGATGCCGACGGTCTGTTCGTTGTCGTCGAGAAAAGGTTCCGTAAGGTCAGTACAAGTCCGCTCCATCAAGCTAAACCAAGTAATCGTGGACGGCGTCGAGAAGACATCCGCTTTGAGCTGGCGCGCGCGCATGTCAATAGTGGTTTGATAGCTCGTGGTTCTGGTCAGGCCGGGGCGCAGGCTGTCTTTCATGAGGCGAATATAAGCGAGAGGGTATGTCCCAGGCAACAGGCAATCGTCGTAAATAGCGCGTGACCGTGGATCGTGGTATGAGAGTTGAAACCACTCAGGAGAAAAATCGATGCTTTTACCGTTTCGCGAGCACTTGGACTTTGGGCCGACGCCGTATGATCTGTTGCAGCAAAAAGAAGGCATCCCCATCGTCCGGGGCAATGTCGTCAATGACGTGACCACCCTGGAGCTGGGCAAATGGGAGCGCATGGGGGTGTTGGGCTGTTATCTCAATCTTTCCAACCAGCAGCGGACTGATGCTTACGTTTGCGAGATTCCACCGAGCAGCCAGACCTTGCCGCAGCGCCATCTGTTCGAAGAAATCGTCTACGTCGCTAAGGGGCGCGGCGCGACGTCGGTGTGGCAGGATGAGAAATCCAAGGTGACCTTCGAGTGGGGGCCGGGGGCGATCTTCGCCATTCCATTGAATTCAACCTACATCCATTTCAACGGCTCGGGCAGCGAGCCGATCCGTTTGTTCGTCGGCACGACCTGTCCGGCGATGATCAATATTTTTCACAATGAGGATTTTATTTTTCGCAATCCGTTCAACTTCCGCGACCGCTTGCACGAAGGCGACGAGTTTCTGCGCTACAACAAGCACGTCACCGACCGCTACTGGGAGACCAATTTAGTCCCCGACGTCAATCACTTTCCCCTGGACGATTTTCCGATGAAGGGCAAGAACGTCAAGCATATGCGTTACACCCTCGCCGACACGACCTATGGTTGTCATGTGTCGGAATTTCCGGCGGGGTGCCGCAGCACGTTTCATCGTCATGGGCCCGGAGCGGTAATCATCATCACCCAGGGCGAGGGCTATGTGGTGTTATGGAGGGACGGCGAGGAGCGCCAGCGCCATGACTTCAAAGTCGGCACGGTCTACTCGCCGAACGATCTCATGTGGCACGGCCATTTCAATACCGGCACAGGCAACATGCGCCACTTCGCCATGCGCGGCGATAGTCCCAAATACAGCCATGACCGATTCCGCAATCCGGCCTGGACGATGATCCCGATGGCCGACGAAGATCCGGCGATCCAGCGCGAGTATGTCGAGATC
>JBGTCC010000764.1:0-9967 GCA_041749055.1 Thermodesulfobacteriota bacterium
CAGATGAAATTTCTTGACATGAGCCACCGCTCTCGGCTAATAGCCGGTCCTGGCAAGTCCAGCTGTCCGGTAGCAGGACCGCTCAATGAATAAAATTGTCCAAGCAGCGTCGAATAGGGTAGTTCAACGGATTGGCTATAAAAAACTAGGAGGAACAGATGAAAAAACTAGCATTACTGGGAGCATTGTGGTTTGCGGCGGCGGGTGTGTCTGCTATGGCGACCGCGGCAGACAAGGCAATGGAGGACAAGAAAGCGCCGGCAGCGACCAAGCCAGCAAGCGATACGAAAGCGGCATCTAAAGATACCGCCGAAACCAAAAGTGCGGCGGCACCCAAAGCTGGTGGCCTAATGGTCAATATCAACACCGCGTCGAAAGATGAGCTCAAAGCTCTGAAGGGGATCGGCGACACAAAAGCGCACGATATCATTGACCACCGTAAGAAGAACGGCGACTTCAAAAGCGTCGACGATCTGGAAAAAGTCAAGGGGTTCGGTCCCGGCGCGATGAAGCAGATCCGGGCAAATATTGCGGTGACCGGGGATACCACGGTACCTAAGAAAGCCGAGCCGGCCGCCAAGGATATGAAGGCCGGAGCCATGAAGGACGACAAGGCCAAGGCCCCTGCAAAGCCAATGGAAGATAGCAAAACCAAAAAGTAACCGGTTAAAGTTAACCCTGAATGTCAACGACCCCGCTCGCGGCAACGCGGCGGGGTTGTTTTTTTGGCGCAAAGTTATATTCAAGAACCATCGCTCTAGCTTTCGTTACGACATCACGCAAGGAGGCTTTATGCGGCTCGACAACGAACCTGAAAGTCACAACGTTGAAGATCGGCGCGGTTCGCGTGTCACACGCGGCGCAGTGGGCGGTGGTGTCGGCACCCTCGTGCTCGTGCTGATTGCGATGTTTTTCGGCATCGATCCCAGCGCCATTCTTCAAGGCGATCCGCAATCGAGCATTTCTAACGAGCCAATCCCGCAAACACGGCAAACCGGCCGTGACGAGGGGCGTGAGTTTGTTTCCCGCGTGCTCGGCAGTAACGAACGCGTGTGGGGCGAGATATTTCAGAAAGCGGGACGTGAATACTCTCAACCCAAATTGGTCCTGTTCTCGGGCCAGGTTCAGTCCGCCTGCGGTTTTGCTCAAGCCGCTGTGGGGCCGTTTTATTGTCCCAACGACCACAAGGTCTACATCGATTTAACGTTCTATCGCGAACTGCGCGACCGCTTCAAAGCGCCCGGCGACTTTGCCCAGGCCTATGTCGTCGCTCATGAAGTCGGCCATCATGTGCAGAATTTGCTTGGCATCATGGGCAAAGTGCAAGCGCGCCAACGGCGCGCAAGCGAACGCGAGGCCAACGCGCTATCGGTCGGTCTCGAACTGCAAGCCGATTGTTTAGCCGGCATCTGGGCCAGCATTGCCAACCGCGAGGGCAAAATCCTTGAACCAGGCGATATCGAAGAAGGGCTCAATGCCGCGGCGCAAATTGGCGACGACACCATGCAAAAACGCTCCCAAGGCTACGTCGTCCCCGAAGGCTTCACCCACGGCAGCGCCGAACAACGGGTGCGCTGGTTCCGCAAGGGATTGGAAACCGGCGACTTAAACCAGTGCGATACCTTTGCCGGACGGGGTGTGCTGTAAGCATGAGTCGAAATTTTGATTAGCAGTTTGATCTATCGCCCTGCGGGCTACATTGGTCTAAGGATTTCTCAGGGCACGAAACGTTTCGACGAAGACGCGCCGGCAAATTGAAGAGCCATCACCGTCCCTGCCGCTCCTATGAGTGAATTGCCACAAGCCTCTCCTCGGTGATGTGCAAAAAGAACTCGGCGTTAAATAACCTGTGGCAAACCAAAGGGTTTAGGCGGCGGCAGTCCAGTCACGTCGCACCAAACGCTGGCATCGTAAAACCGTTCCACGGGTTCATGCGGCGGGTCGTAAAAACCCATTTCGATGCGCAACTGAATCACCCGGTTCAAGTCCTTCGGCACAATCGCCGCCTTCGGCGTTACTTGGGTGAGCTTGGTTTCCGCCTGTGCGCGCGAAATCTTTGAATAGGCCGCCACCAAACGCAGAGCTTCTTCGCGGTTTACCGGATCGAGTACCCAATCCGCCCCGGCGACGAAAGCGCGGACAAAGCGCAACATCTGGTCACGATGACCAGCTACCCATGCGGACCTGGCCCAGCAAGCGGTCGTCGCGTAGTTGGGAATGTACTCGGCCCCCGTCGCCAACAGATTAAACCCCTCGCTCATAGCTTGGCCATCGTAGGGCGGCGCCAACATGCAGGCCGCCACTTCACCTCGGCGCAGGGCTTCAAAGCGAAACGGCGAAGTACCGATAATCTTAACTGCGTATTCAGACTCACCCACGCCATGGGCGCGCAAGATCTTGCGCCGATGCAAATCGTAATTGGAATCTCCAGGGTCGCCGGCCAAGGTTTCGCCGCGCAATTGCGCCGGCGCCTTGATCCCCTTGGCGCCAATCAGTTTCACCTCAAGTCCGCGTTCAGCCATCAAATACAAAAGAAATTCATAACCGTCCCGGGTCACCCGGGCCACCATGGTGTCGGGGCTAGTCAAACTAATGTCCCATCGTCCCTCGAGCATACCCTTGTTGTGCTCGGGCGCCAAGGTCGCGATTGTAAAATCGACCTTAAGCCCATCCTGCGCGAAGAAGCCCTTTTCTTGCGCGACAACAAAGGGCGGCAGCGGGTAATAACCGATGACTTGAAGTGTATCCATCAAAACACCCACGACTCTAATTCTTGATACTGTCCCAAAGCAGTTCGGCCGGGTGCTTCGCTTGACGTTGCGCCAGATGATCGATCTGCTGGCGGCAGGAAATCCCTGGCGCGACGACTTCAACTTCATTGCCAAGCGCTTTGACGGACGGCGCCAAGCGCCGGTTGCCGATCTTAACCGACAGATCGTAGTGTTCTTTTTCGAAGCCGAAGGAACCCGCCATGCCGCAGCAGCCGGAGTCGACTTCGCTGACTTGGTAGCCGGCGGCTGTGAGCATGGCGACGGTCGGCGCCGTGCCCACTAAGGCTTTTTGATGGCAGTGGCCGTGCAACAGAACTTTTTTTCCTTTGCCATTGGCACCCAGTGAGAGTCTGCCGGCATTGACTTCGCGCATGACGAACTCTTCGAGCAAGAAACTATGCTGCGCGACTTTCTTAGCCGCTTCGGTGCGGACAAACTCGGGATATTCATCGCGCAGCGTCAATAGACAGGACGGCTCCAAGCCGACGATTGGCGTGCCCTTCTCCGCGTAGGGCGCGAGCTTGGCGACATTCCAAGCGGCGTTCTCTTTGGCTTGGCTGAGCATCCCTTTGGAAATCATCGGACGGCCGCAGCACTTCTTGTCGACGAGAAGAACTCGATAGCTGGATTTTTCCAAGAAGCGCGTCGCGGCGATGGCGACGTGAGGCGTGTTGAAATTGTTGAAGGTGTCGTGGAACAAAACCACTTCGCCCTGGGAGCCGTCGCCTTCCGGCCGGTGAACTCTAAACCAATCTTCGAAGCTCTCCCTGGCGAACTGCGGCAGCGGGCGGCGCCGGTCGATACCGGCGAGGATATCCATCAACCAGCGGTTCGCTATCGAGTTCGCAAGCCAATTGGAGACCGGAGCCAGTGCCGAGCCGATGCGATTGAGACTGGCGATGCCACCGAAGATCCGATTGCGCAGCGGCAGACCGTTGGCGCGGTGATAGTGGTCGAGGAATTCATATTTGAGCTTCGCCATGTCGACATTGGATGGGCACTCAGCCTTGCAGGCTTTGCATTCGAGGCAGAGGTCCATGACGTCGTACAAGCGTTTGCCGGTAAACTCAGCTTTCGGCACCAAGCCGGAAAGGACGTTGCGCAGCGCATTGGCACGGCCGCGGGTCGAATGTTCTTCGTCGAGGGTGCCCATGTACGACGGACACATGGT
Organism: Thermodesulfobacteriota bacterium; assembly: GCA_041749055.1. GTDB lineage: Bacteria > Desulfobacterota > Binatia > UBA9968 > UBA9968 > DP-20. The sequence goes on from JBGTCC010000764.1 coordinate 3,943, forward strand.
GCCGTCGAGCTTTTTGCGGCACTCGCCCATGCCGCTGCACATCTCGACGGCGCGCGCGAAACCACCCTGTTCGGTGAAATCCAGGGTCGTCTGCGGCTCCCAAGTTTTGTACTGCGGGCTGATCTTCAGCGAATCGGTCATCGCCGGGGCGTCGACGATTTTGCCAGGATTGAACAAATTATTAGGATCGAATGCGCGCTTGATCTGGCGAAAGCCTTCGTAAAGCGCCGGGCCAAACAGCTTGGCGTTGAAGTGGCTACGCGCCAATCCGTCGCCATGTTCGCCGGACATGGCGCCGTTAAATTCAAGCACCAAGTCGGAGATCGCGTTGGCGATGGACACCATCTTTTGCTTTTCGCCGTTTTGTTTCAGATTGATTAACGGGCGAATATGCATGCAGCCGACGGAACAATGGCCGTAGTAACCCGCCACGGTATCGTGGCGGGTGACGATCTCGCGAAATCGCTTGATGAATTCCGGCAGCTTCTCCGGCGATACCGCGGTATCCTCGACGAAGGCGATGGGCTTCTTGTCGCCCTTCATGCCAAGCAGCAAGCCCAATCCTGCCTTACGAACACCCCAAATCGCCTTCACTTCTTCAGGTTTGAACGCCAGGGTCGAGGCGTAACCGATCTTCTCGCGCTTGCGTAGCTCTTCGAGCCTTTCGACTTGAGCCCGCACCTCGGCCTCGGTTTCGCCGGCATACTCGACCATCAGGAGCGAATCCGGCGTGCCTTGGACAAAGCCCAGCTTGCGCGACTGTTCGATGTTGCCGCGGGCGAGATTCAAGATCATCTTGTCCGTGGACTCCATGGCATAGGGCTTGGTGGTCAGAACGATCTGGGCGCACTCCAGCGCTTCGATGTCGTCGTTGAAGTGGATCACGTCCATGGCGGTCCACTTGGGTTTGGGCACGAGGCGCATCTTGGCCTCGACGATGGCCGCCAAGGTGCCCTCCGAGCCGACGATCATGCGCGCTAGGTTGAACGGCTGCGGCTTGACGAACTCATCGAGATTGTAGCCTGAAACGCGCCGCATGATTTTCGGGTAGCGCGCGACGATCTCACTATTGTGCTGCTGCGCTAGACGGAACACTTCACGATAGGCCCGCCCTTCGATGGTGCCTGCTTTACTCTTGCGCTCGACAACTTCCGGCGCCAAATCCTTTAAGACAACTTCCGAGCCATCGGCTAATAACACTGTCAGCTCGATCACATGATCCAAAGTCTTACCGTAGGTGAGCGAATGAGCACCGGAAGAATTGTTGCCGACCATGCCGCCGATGGTGGCGCGATTGGACGTCGAAGTGTCCGGGCCGAACTGCAACCCCTGCCCGCGCACGTAAGCATTGAGCTCGTCTTGCACCAGCCCCGGTTGGACGCGGCACGACAGCTCTTCTTGATTTACTTCGAGAACGTTCTGCATGTACTTGGAAAAATCCAAGACAATCGAATGACCGACGGCTTGCCCTGCCAGTGACGTGCCGCCACCGCGCGCAAGAATCGAAACGCCCAAGCGCTTGGCGACTTCGATCACCGCTTGCACGTCGCCTTTGTGGCGCGGCACGACGACGCCGATGGGTTCGATCTGATAAATCGATGCGTCGGTGGAATAGAGCAAGCGCGAATATTTGTCGAAATGAAGATCGCCTTCGACCCGCTTCTTTAGTTCCGCCGCGATTTCGAAATAGTCCCTGCCCTCTTGCATCATCACCCCCCATGCTTTGCCGCCAATCCGGCCGTAAACTTCTACACCTTGAACCCTTGAACGATTTTATGTCAACCGCAACACCAATACACCGCACACCACCAATAGCGCGGCAACGCCATCGCGCCAACTCACAGTCTCAACGCCTTTGAGCGTGGTCTTCGCCAAGAAGAAACTGACGATCGGTTGCGCGCTCCACACCGGTGCCGCCACCGACGCAGGGGCGTAGGTCAAAGCTTTGAGCGTCATGATCGAGCCGATGGCGTAGAGAAATCCGGCGCTAATGAAGCAAACCACGCTACTGGCGGCGATTCGTTCGGGTTTGAATTCGATCTTGAGCAGGCTGCCCAAAGTCACAAGCAGCAGTAGACCTGTTGCGTGCATGACCAGAGCGCCCATCACTGGCGGGCCGCCGTTCTCCGTGCCGAACTTCTTCAACACCGGCACGATGCCGTAACAGATGGTCGCCATGATCGACGTGAGGGTGAGAATTTTCTTGCCGCCGCGCTCCGCGCCTTTAGTGTCCGGCTCGGCGATAAAGAACACGCCGGAAATAATCAGCAGCACGCCTAGCGAAACCGTTAACGTCAGCGGCTCGCCCAGGAAAAGTGCCGCCAACAACACGGTGATCAACGGCGAGGAGTTGTTGAGCGACTGCGCCCGTGAAGCACCGATCTGATCGACAGTCTTGACGAACAGAGTGCGGCCGAGATAGGCACCGACCACTCCGGTGCCGGCAAACACCGCGATGGCCAGGGGCGAGATGATTCCAGCGAAGAGTTCGCCTTCGACCAGCGCCGCGACGATCAACGTGACCAGAATAGTAGCCTGCTGGTACAGCGTCGCGGCGCTCACGTCGGCGTGCGCTAGACCGCGCTTGACCAACACCGGGCTGGTGCCCCAAAAAAGACCGGCAATGATGGCGTAGGAGATTCCAGTTTCCACGATTGGACATTACGCCAACAATTCGGCCTTGGCCTGATCGAAGACGTTTTTAAACATCGCCCGGGTGAGCTTACCGGTAAACGTGTTCTGTTGGCTCGGATGATAGGAACAGATGAGCCGAAGTCCGTTGGCGAGTTCATACGAAGCGCCATGGCCGAATTTCGGCCGCGGCTTGGGCAACGAGCCGCCGCTTTCGCGATAGGCCGCGAGCAATGAGTCAAAGGCGATCTTGCCCAACACGATGACGACTCGGGTGGTGTTAAACAGCTGCAGCTCCTCGATGAGATAAGGCCGGCAACGTTTGAACTCGATTAAATTGGGTTTATTCGCTGGCGGCGCGCAATGCACCGCCGCGGTGACGTAGCAGTCGCTAAGCTTTAAGCCGTCGTTTCGATTATCGGAATTGGGTTGGTTGGCAAAACCAGCCTGGTAAAGTGCGCCATAAAGCCAGTCGCCACTACGGTCGCCGGTAAACATCCTACCGGTGCGATTACCGCCATGGGCGGCGGGCGCCAGTCCGACGATCAGCACCCGCGCTCTGGGATCGCCGACCCCCGCAAGTGGTTTGGCCCAATACTCTTCACCGACATAGCGGCGCGGCGGCTTTTTCGCGCAAGTCTCGCGCCAACGCACCAGGCGCGGGCACTTCCGGCATCCAACGATGCGCGCGTTAAGTTCATCGACGCCAGTCATGGTGTTACGAGAATCAGTTTGATTAATGGACTTTTTACTGGACGCTAACAACTGCCGCAGCTTATGTCTAACAGGCTCGGCCCGTAGCCCACACCTATCACAATCGCAGGCGAGAATCTTTAGTTTTCGCCACTTCCATCGATCGTTAAAAATCCCCAACAAGGGTTTGAGTTTCACCAGCGGCAGACATTTCGTTCGACCGTCTTTGCAGTCATGCCACGGACCTCATGACAATCGCCACTAGGAGATATTCCTTCGCCTTATACAGCATTTACCCCATAGCCATGCTCACCAACTTAATATAGCGTTGCAAGAACTTACTTATCTTGCCAACGACTAACCGAAATGGGGGACACCTATGCCGATCCAAATGGATTCAAATCCCTTATTAGAAGATAGCCCGATGCCGACCACGAGGGTAGAGACGCGTCGCATTGCGGCTGTGTGTCAATCGTTAGCCAGCGCGGCGCTTCACTCGAACGACGTCATGCAGGTTGTCGATATGGCAGTGGCCGACGTCGGTGAAGTTTTGAACGTCGACATGGTGCGAATTTTTCTCGTCGACAAAGAGACGGCGACACTGAATCCTAAAGCACAATTCGCCCGATTTACCGCAGGGTGTCCGGTAGCGTACCCAGCACAACTCGGCGAAGTTATAGTGGAAAGGGTCGCCGCATCGGGGAAATCTGCGATTTTCGAAAACACCGGAGAGGAGTCATATTTCGACGGCTCCCATGACAGCCGAACCACCGGCCAATATCCTTGTGGCTTCTTTGCGGCGTTTCCCATGCGCGGCAAATTGAGCCTTGCGGGAGTATTGGTCTGCATCAATCGCCGACCTCGCGAGCTTAGCGCAATCGAGAGCAATTTTATTGAGGCTATCGTCGGCCAGTTAACCTTGGCGTTAGATTACTTCAGGCTGAGCGAAAGCTTGGGAAGCGCCGAGCGGGAGCTGCGTGGCAGAAGCAGCGAGCGTGGCCGGAACCCAACTCAAGCGCAAATCGCCGACTTCGTTTCTTGCGAAGTCCGATCACGGCTCACTTCAATCCTGGGCTACGTTCAATTGCTCCAGGAGCAATTCCTTGGCCGAATCAACTCAAAACAAGCCGATGCCCTAGATACGATCGCCTCGGAATCGGGCAGCCTGCTGGAAACATTGATTACCTCCATCGAAGGCTGTCCCGACCTCGTGCCGCACAACTAGCCAGCCGACTGTTTTCAATCGCCGGCGCGGCGCCAGCGCGATTCGGCCACGCCATCCAAGATAACATCTTCAATAAGTTTCACATTGCCCGAATCCCTGCTCGGATCGGATATCAGTTCCTTTGTCCAGACGATATCATCGCCATCCCGAGCAAAAGACGCAAAGGCGACGAAATCAGCTAGGGCGGAACCGCGTGCATTGGTTTTCCTTTTCTGTTATAAAATTTCCTGAAATTCAAAGCGCGAAGGGAGTTTTCATGATCGAAAGGCAGCAGCCCTATGTGCGACAACTTCACGTTTGCATCAACGACCGCAAAGGCGAAAGCAAATCCTGCGGCTATGACGGCTCGGAAGAAATCGTCGAAGAACTGCGAAAGGTTACCAAAGAACGCAACCTCAAAGGTAAAGTCCGCGTTGTCCGCAGCGGTTGCTTGGATGTCTGCGCCTTCGGCCCCAATATGATGATCTGGCCGGAAGGTCTTTGGTTCATGAAAGTGACTAAAGATGACGTGTCGCAAATCGTCGAAAAATACTTGAGTCTCGAAGCCGCCGAACAGCCGACGTAAACTAGCGACGCGTTCCGTACCACGCCGCTCGCCCATTTCCGATCGAAGCTAACAAAATATTAGACGCGGCTTTAACCTAGCGGTGAAGCCGCGATGGTGCGCCCTACGCCCTGCAATCAGCGCGCTCGTAAGATTACTTGACACTGAACGGCTTTCCATAATACTGAGTCGGGACTGAAATTAATTCACCAATCATAAGGAACGATAATCGTGGCTGACAAAAGTCTTACTCTCGATCACTTTCGCACGTTACGAAAAGATAACTGGTGGGCTGAGCCGTTACTCGTCGTCGTGGTGTTGGGCGGTTTTGCCGTCTACGCGACTTGGGCAGCCATGCAAAATGGCTATTATTATGCCGCGCCCTATCTGTCGCCGTTCTATTCGCCGTGCATCTCAGCCAACTGCACCCATGTCACCCTGCCGCTGATCGGTTCATGGTGGAATCTGTCGCCGGCTTTCTTGATCCTCTGGGTGCCGGGCGGTTTCCGCGCGACTTGTTACTATTATCGCAAAGCCTACTACCGCTCGTTGTTTCAATCGCCGCCGGCGTGCGCCGTTCGCGATGCGGCGAAAAACTACAGCGGCGAAACCCGCTTTCCATTTTTGCTGCAAAACATTCACCGTTACTTTTTCTATCTCTCGCTGGTGATCCTGGCTTTTCTCTGGTGGGACGCCTTGTTGGCATTCCGTTTTCCCGATGGTCTCGGCATGGGCGTCGGCACCATCGTGCTGTGCGTCAACGCCGCGCTTTTATCGTTGTTCAGCCTGTCGTGCAACTCCTGCCGCCATGTCTGTGGCGGATATCTGAACTCGTTCCACAGCGCGCCGACTAAATTCAAGACCTGGACCTTACTCAGCGGTCTCAACGAAAAACATATGGAATATGCCTGGGTCAGTCTGGTCTGGGTAGG
>JBGTCC010000765.1:0-2745 GCA_041749055.1 Thermodesulfobacteriota bacterium
ACAATCAGCAGGTTTCGAGTCAGACGAGTCGGAAGGAACAAGCGGTGTGCGAGGATTGGACGGCTTGCTAGGGTTGCGGACTCGATCATCCGATTCTCTTGCAGCTGCACATCGAAGCGGGTCCAGACCGCAAGCAAAGCATTGCTGAGTTATTTCACGAGCGTTCTGTGTTGCCACAGGTTGCTGCGAATCGCGGCGACCTTGCGTTCGGTCATAAAACCAGGGAAAATTTTCCGCGTGAAATTGATAGCGAAATTTTTTAGAGCCACCGAAGTTCCTCCGGCGCGAATCCGTCGTTGATTAATCTTGCCGGCTATGGCAATCCCAGTCCGCATGCAGGGTTAAGCACGTTTTCCGGTCTACCCACAGAAGACCTTGACGTTCTAACGAATTATAGACAGCCAAGAGCAACCGCGACCGTCGTCAGTTCCCGGCAAGCCCCAACAATCGATCAAGCTCACCGGTGGCATCGAGCATCCTCGCATCATCATAACCGCCGATGGCGCGGCCATCGATAAATATCTGCGGCACCGTGCGGCGCTGGGACAGGCGTTCCATTTCGGCGCGCTTTTCTGGGTCGTCGGTGACATCAATCTCGTCGAACTCGATTTCTTTAGACCGCAGCAGCGCTTTCGCGCGGTTACAGTAGGGGCACCAGCTCGTGGTGTAAATTATGACTTGCGCCATGCTGTTTGTCTCCGCACCGAAACTATTTAACCATTCTAGCCCTTTGCTTGAAAGCCTCTAGCGATTTTGTAATTACTGTGGCGTGAAACTCGTGGGCTTAACTGGCGGCATCGCGTCCGGCAAAAGTGCTGTAGCGAAAATCTTGCGGCAGCTTGGCGCGGCGATCGTCGACGCCGATGTTCTCGCCCGCGAAGTCGTTGCTCCCGGCCATGACGGCTGGAACGAAATCGTCGCAACCTTCGGCAGCGAAGTTCTACAAGCTGACCAAACCCTCGACCGGCAAAAGCTTCGCACCCTCATCTTCAACAATCCCGACGCGCGCAAACGGCTCGAAGCAATCATCCATCCGCGCGTGCGCGCCCTGGCCGAACGACGCATTCGCGAGCATGGTGAAGCCGGCTACGCCGTGGTGGTTTACGAAGTGCCGCTGCTGTTCGAAGGCAATCTGCAAGAATGGCTTCGCCCGGTGATTCTAGTCGCCTGCGATGTCGATATTCAACGCCAGCGGCTGCAGCAACGCGATGGTCTCGACGCCGCGGCGGCGCAGAAGCATATTGACGCGCAAATGAGTCTGGAAAAAAAACGGCGGCTTGCCGACTACGTCATCGAGAACGACGGTAGCTTGGCGGATCTGGAATCCCAAGTGCGTGCCGTCTTAGCCAAAATCCAAGCTACTTGACCCGCTCCTGATACGATCCATCGGTAGGATCGACGCGCACCTTGTCGCCGATCTGAATGAACGGCGGCACCAGCACCGTGACCCCGGTCTCCAACTTCGCATGTTTGTAGGAAGCGCTCGCGGTGGCGCCTTTCATGGACGGCTCGGTGTCGACGACCGCCAAGTCGACGGTGGACGGCGGGTTGATGCCCACTGGTTTGCCGTCGTGGAATTCGATGCCGACCATAGAGTTGGGTAGCAAGTAATTCAACAGCTCGCCGATCGCATCGGCGGTCAGCGTAATCTGCTCATAGTTCTCGGTGTCCATGAAGGTGTGCATGTCGCCTTCGGCGTAGAGGTACTGGAACTGGCGGTTGTCCAAGATCGCCTGGTCAACCCGGTCTTCCGAGCGAAACTTGTATTCAGTCCCGATACCGGTGCGCAGGCTCTTCATCTTGGTCTGCATGAAACCGCGCTTGTTGCCCGGAGTTAGGTGATGCACGGCAGTGACGCGGTAGAGATCGCCCGCGTGAACGATAATCATGCCCGGCCGCAGTTGAGTCGCCTGAACCATTTCTTCAATACCTTCCTATCGAGAGTGTAGAGTTGTTAACAGTTTCTCGCCGGCGCTTCAATGCAGGCGAACCCCTACGCGTAGAGTCCGCGCCAGAGCATAGCTCTTGTCACCCGTTCGATGCCGATCATGAGCGCGGCCATGCGCATGTCGACCTTTTGTTTCTGGCTCATGTCCAGCACGTCGTGAAAAGCCTTGACGAGAATATCGCGCAATTTCTTGGTGACCTCCTCCTCGGTCCAGAAAAAATTCTGCAAGTCCTGCACCCACTCAAAATACGACACCACCACCCCACCAGCATTGGCAAGAATATCCGGAATCAAGAAAATCCCTTTGTCGCGCAGGATTGCGTCGGCTTCCGGCGTGGTCGGACCGTTAGCGCCTTCAGCCAACAGCCGGCACTGAATGCGCGCGGCGTTGCCTTTGGTGATCTGCATCTCCATCGCGGCGGGCACCAAGACATCGCATTTGAGTTCCAGCAACTCTGCGTTGCTGATCTTGTCGCCGTAAGGACAACCTTCTAGGCTGTGGTTTTTGCTCGCAACCTCCAGCAACTTATCCACCGGCAATCCGTTAGTATCGACAAACCCGCCGGTGCGGTCGGCGATTCCGATGACTTTGACGCCGATATGGGTAAGCTCTTGAGCCGCCACTGAGCCGACATTGCCGAAGCCCTGCACCACCGCTGTGCATTTCGCCAGATCGATATTTAAATGCTTGGCTGCCTCAATGATCGTATAGACAACACCCCGCCCGGTCGCTTCGCGGCGGCCCAAAGTCCCGCCGATGGCAACCGGTTTGCCGGTAACGATCTCCGGCACGGCAT
>JBGTCC010000766.1:0-6808 GCA_041749055.1 Thermodesulfobacteriota bacterium
AGCTCGCCTACCCGCGGCAACGAAAGCCAACTTCTAAGTCACGTCAGCATGGGCCATCGGGCCAATCGCTAACCCATGCTGACGCAATTTCAGCTGATCATCGATTAGCTATTATCAGTGCGCCGAAATCTCCGCCGGCACGCTCCGTGAGCGTTCAACCAACTACGTCATTAAACTCCTGAGTGCGCCGCTAGTGCTTGATAAAACAGGTGATTATTACTTGACATGTATAATATTTACATTTAAAGGTATCACTCCAGCCAACCGTCGTGCTTTCGGCCATATGTGGGTCGATAACGGGCAAATGTTTATTTACATGTTCCAGGCCTATGTCACCGAGAGCATCTGGATTAACACCGGTCTGGCGAAATCGGCGGACTTCCGCTCTTACGAAGATTTCTTGCGGCCGAAATGGAAAGGCAAGATCGGCTTTCTCGAACCTCGAACCCCCGGCGCGGGCGATTCCAATTGGGCTCATATGTGGGCGGTGAAGGGTGAAGATTATTTAAAAAAATTCGTTGCCCAGGACATCATCCCCGGCCGCGATCAACGGCTGCTCGGTGAAAATCTCGCCAAGGGCAAAGTGGCGGTCATGATCGGTCTGACCTCGTATAGCTTGCTGCCGTTCATCAAAGCCGGTCTGCCGGTCAAACCGGTGCCGGCACTCAAAGAAGGGACTTACGGTACCGGCGGCAGCGGCAACCTGGCGATCATCAAAACCCCGGCCCATCCCCATGCGACGAAGGTTTTTGTCAATTGGCTGTTGTCCCGGGACGGGCAGGAGATCGTTGCCAAAGCGTTGGGCCAAGCGACCCGACGCTTGGATGTCGATACCAAATGGCTGCGTGAAACCGGTGTGATCGCGGCCAAGGATCAAATGACTGTCAAAGAGTTTCTCCAGGTCGAGAATCAATCGGAAGAAAAGCTCGACAAAGTGCGCCAGCCGGCGCAGAAGTTGGCGGCGGCGTTACTAAAATAACTTAAAGGCGGCGGCTAAGGGGAGTGTGGGGCATGGCAGGAGAGTATTTTTCGGATTTCCGCGATTATCTCAAGGCGCTGGAAGAGCGCGGCAAACTCCACACTTGGACTCGTCCGGTGAACAAGGACAGCGAGCTGATGCCGCTGATGCGGCTGCAGTACCGCGGCATCGCCGACGACCGGCGCCAGGCGTTTTTATATGAAAACGTTTTCGACAGCCGGGGCAAGAAGCATGACCTGCGCGTCGCCACCGGAGTCTACGGCTCGTCGCGCGAGATCGCCGCGCTCGGTCTCGGCTGCGAGCAACCTTTAGAAATCTACGAGAAGTGGCGCAACGCCGTGGCGAAACCGATCGAGCCGCGCCGGGTCGCCAGCGCGCCGGTGCAAGAAATCGTTTATACCGGCGAAGAGCTGAAAAAGTTCGGCGTCACCGGCCTGCCGGCGCCTGTGGAAGAGCCGGGATTTAGCGGCGGCATTCGCGCCACCGCGCCGTTTATCACCGTCGATCCGCAGTCCGGTGTGCGCAATGTCGGCATGTACAGCGGCCACTTCCGCAGCGATCATCATTTGATCGCCGGCATCGCGCCGGTGCATCATGCGATGCTCTATCACCATCGCAGCGCGGTGAGCAGCAAGGAGCCGCTGCCGGTGGCGATCGTGTTGGGTTCGTTGCCCGATGTGACTTTTGTCTCAGCGGCGAACCTGCCCTACGGCGTCGATGAACTTGCCGTCGCCGGCGGCATTCGCGGCCGGCCGGTAGATGTCGTGCAGTGCAAAACAATTCCCTTGGAAGTTCCAGCCGAAGCAGAGATCATTATCGAAGGCGAGATTTCCATCGAGCGCAAGGAACGCGGCGAGCCGTTTAGCGATTATCCGGGCTATTTGATGGTCGAGCGGGAATTTCGCTCGGTGATCGAAGTCAAAGCGATCACCATGCGGCGCAACGCCATCTTCACGGCGATCTTGGTCGGCCTGCCGCCGAGCGAGTCCAACGGTATCTCACGCACCTGCCGAGAAATGATGCTTTACAATTTTCTCCGCTACAGTTGCGCCATGCCGGAAGTGCTCGAAGTCGCCTGCCCGGAAATGGGCGGCGGCTGGAACTGGTGGGTGATCCGCATGAAGAAGAGCCATCCAAGCAAGCCGCGGCAAGCATTGCACGCAGCCTCAGGCATGGACCCGACCAGCAAGATGATCATCGTCGTCGACGAAGATATCGACCCGAAAGACCCCGAGATGGTCATGTGGGCGATGAGTTTCGCCATGCAGCCGCACCAGGATGTCGAGATCAGCACCGGCCGCTCGCCGCTGCTCGATCCGTCGGCGCACTCGCTCATGCGCGGCCGTGAAGAACGCAGTTACCCCGGCGCGGTGGGCTGCTCCGGTTTGTTGATCGACGCGACTCGTAAAGGACCGTTCCCGCCGGTTGGTTTGCCAAAGAAGTCGTACATGGAGAACGCTTTGAAGATTTGGCGGGAGGCTGAGATGCCCGCGCTAAATCTCAAGGAGCCTTGGTACGGTTATCCCTTGGGCCTTTGGGATGACGAGGACGATCGTCTCGCGGAGAAAGTCGTCCAGGGCGAGTATTTTCAAAACAAGGAAGTAAAAGGACACTGACCGTGGCAAAACGCGATACCAGTTACGAAATATGGATGCGGCAAGAGGAGATTCCGGTGGTCGACGGCTATGGCGTCGAGGATGTGACGCAATTGGCGCTGCAACCTTGGCAGCGCACCGGCGGCAAGGGGGCGTTCATCGACTTGAAAGGGATGGAAGGTTTCACCGGTATGTATGTCAGCGAGATTGCTCCAGGCGGCGCCCTCAATCCGGAAAATCATCTCTACGAAGAATTAATTTACATTATCAAGGGCATCGGCGCCACCGAACTTTGGTCCGCAGGTGATGAGAAACGTAAAATGCATTTCGAGTGGCAACAGGGCAGCCTGTTCGCCATCCCGCTCAATACGCGCCATCGCATGATCAACGGCAGCAAAGAGCCGGTGTTCTTTCTTGCCGTAACCAGCGCGCCGCTGATGATCGACCTGCTGCACAATATTCCATTCGTCATGGGCAGCGATTACAAGTTCGGCGACCGCTTCGACGCGGAAAGCAATTACTTCGTGCCGACCAACTCGCGCCAGGAGCTCGGCGGTTTTATCAATTGGGAAACCAACTTCATCGCCGACGCCCGCGGCGCCCTGGTCGATCCATCGGAAGCCAAAGGTTTCGGTGTCAAGATCACTTCCTTCGATATGGGCGGCAGCACGCTGGTCGGCCACATTGCCGAATGGCCGGTGGGGCGCTATCACAAGGCCCATTTCCACCAGGGCGGCGCGATCTTACTCATCCTCCGTTCCCAGGGTTACACGCTCATGTGGCCGCAAGAGGCTGGCTTGCGTCCTTATCAGAACGGCAACGGCAGTAAAGTCGTGCGCGTCGACTGGTGCGAAGGCAGCGTATTTAGCCCGCCGAGCGGCTGGTTCCACCAACATTTCAACACCGGCAAAGAACCGGCGCGCCAGCTGGCGTTTCGCTATAGCGGCCAGTCGGGGAAATATCTGCTCGGTTGTTGGCGCGCGATCAACAAAGAAGGCGTGCGCACCAGCACCCGCGACGGCGGCACGCTCATCGAGTACGAGGATGAAGATCCGCAGTTTCGTATCGACTTCGAAGCGGCTATCAAGAAACTTGGTGTGCCGTCTGAGATGCCGCACTTCGATTACGCGGGAATGTAAAAGACCGGAGAATTGGCCGCAGAGAACCCAGCGCGGCGAAGCCGCAACCAAAGAAAAGAGTAAGATTCGGAAATTTAACCACAAAGAGCACAAAGGGCGCAAAATAAATTCGAAGAGGAAGTCGCAGCGTAGGGGCGTATGGCATACGCCCTGGGGCGGCGGAGCGGTGATCGCATGGCCGGAAAATTTACGCAGGCGCCGCAAGTTCTAATGAATAGCAATGCAAAGTACACAAAAAAGGAAAGACGAAATGTCGGGGCGGGTTTGAAACCCGCCCTCTTCGAGATGCGGAACCTTCTTTTGAAACTGATCGTCCGCTCCATGCTGTGCGGGATGATAATAATCCCGGTTGGCGTGGCCGCGCAGACTGCGAAACCGGCCACGCCAACCGATTGGGACAAGACCATCGAGCTTGCCAAAAAGGAAGGCAAGGTGGTGGTTTCTCTGCCAGCCAGCAACGAGCTGCGCGCCGGCATCGAAAAACTTTTTGAGAAGCGCTACGGCATCGATGTCGAGCCCATTGTCGGCCGGGCATCGATGCTGGTGCGCAAGATGATCGACGAGTCCAAGGCCGGTGTGCGCTATGTCGACCTGCATATGGGCGGTAGCGAGTCGATCGTCACCGGTATGTTGCCGGAGGGCATTGTCGATCCGCTGGAACCCTACATGATGCTTCCCGAAGTCAGAGATCCGAAGCAGTGGTGGGGCGGCCATATCTGGGTGGACAACGCGAAAAAATTCGCCTACGCCACCCTGGCCTATCAGTCGGAAAGCCTCTGGTTCAATTCCCAACTGATGAAAGCCGAGGATGTCCGCAGCTTCGACGACCTGCTCGATGAGAAATTAAAGGGCAAGATCGGTTTTCTCGATCCGCGCACGCCCGGGTCGGGAGCGTCCATGTGGTCCTATTTGCGCGAGGTGAAGGGCGAGGATTACCTGCGCAAGCTGGCGGGCCAGAAGCTGTCCTTGAGCCGCGACCAACGGGTGTTGGCGGAGATTCTCGCCAAAGGCAAAATCTCTCTCGTGCTCGGACTCACTTACTATTCCTACGCGCCTTTCATCAAAGCCGGTTTGCCTGTGGGGCCGCTGCCCGTGCCCAAGGAGGGTGTCTATGTCAGCGGCGGCAGCGGCCATTTGGTGGTCTTGAAGAATGCGCCTCATCCCAATGCCATGCGGCTTTTTCTCAACTGGTTCATGAGCCGGGAAGGCCAGGAGGTTTATACCAAGGCGATGCATCAACCGACTCGACGGCTTGATGTCGACTCCAAGTGGCTGCGCGATTTCGGCGTTCTGCCGGCGAAAGACCACTTGACCGTCGAGCAATACTACAAGCGCCAGAATCAATCCGAAGAGAAGATCAATCGGCTGCGCGAACCCGCCGCGGCGTTGGCGCGCAAACTATTGGGTTAGGATGTGTTCCATGATTCAAACTCGAATCGCGCCACTGACGTGTCTTCTGATCGCTTCGCTGTTGATTGCTCCAGCCGGTTTCTCTCAGACGAAAAACCCCGAATCGGACAAGGTCGTGGAAGCCGCGAAAAAGGAAGGGCGGGTGGTCGTGTCGATTCCCACCAGCGCCGAGCTGCGCAAGGAATTTGAAAGCGGCTTTCAAAAAGCTTTTCCCGGCATCGGGTTGGAGTTGAGCGTGGCGCGCGGCGCCAGCAACATTAACAAGATCGTCGAAGAGCATAATGCCGGAGTCCACAGCATCGATCTCCATGTCGGCGGCACGACTTCGATCATCACCGGACTGTTGGCGCAGAATCTTCTCGAACCGGTCATGCCGGCGCTGATCCTGCCGGAGGTGCGCGATCCCAAGCACTGGTGGGGTGGACATATTTGGGCCGACAACGCCAAGAAGTTTATTTATGGATTTACCGCCTACATGACCGAAACCATTTGGTACAACTCGAACCTGGTTAAACCCGAAGAAATTAGCTCGTGGGACAGCCTGCTCGATCCCAAGTGGAAAGGTAAGATCGCGATACTCGACCCGCGTACGCCGGGCTCCGGCGAGTCGACCTGGGCGTTTTTGTGGCGCATCAAAGGCGAGCCATATCTGGCAAAATTAGCCGCCCAAGAGATGTTGCTCGGGCGTAATCTGCGCCAGCTCGGTGAAAACGTCGCCCGCGGCAAATCGGCGATCTCGATCGGTTTGTCGTACTACACCTATTTGCCGTTCATCAAAGCCGGCCTGCCAGTTAAGCCGATTTCGGTTATCAAGGAAGGTTACTACGGCGCATCCGGAAGCGGCAATGTTGTCCTGCTCAAAAATGCGCCGCATGCCAATGCCGCCAAAGTGTTTTTGAACTGGCTCTTGTCAAAGGACGGTCAGAGCGCGCTGACCAAGGCTCTGGGCCAGCCGACGCGCCGATTCGATGTCGACACAAAGTGGACCCGAGAGTTCGGCCACACTGCCGCCAAAGAAATTTTAACGCCGGAAAAGTACGACGAGCTGGAGAACGGCTCCGAAGAGGTGGTCATCAAGTATCGTAAACCGGCCATGCAGTCGGCCGAACGGTTGTTCCGGGGGGTCTAGAAAGACCGGGAGAATTGGCGAGTTACCTATGAAGAAACTCTTTTCATTGGCAGGTTTAATAGTCGGAGTATTGAGTGCCGCGACGCTCTTGGCCCAGACGAGTCCGTACCGTCCGGCCGAATGGGACAGGATTCTTGAGGCGGCTAGGAAGGAAGGCAAGATCGTCGCGTCGATTCCGCCAACTCCGGAGCTACGCAAGCTCATGGAGATCACGTTCTCGCGCCGTTACGGCATCGCCACGGAATTTGTCCCGGCGCGCGGCGGCGCGGTGGTGCAACGTATCGTCAGCGAAGCCAAGGCCGGCGTGCAGTATTTCGATGTGCATATCGGCGGCACCGAATCGGTGATCACCGGCATGTTGCCGGAGAATATTCTCGATACCATCGATCCCTATCTGATTTTGCCCGAAGTGCGTGACCCCAAACATTGGTGGGGCGGCCATATCTATATCGACAACGCCAAACGTTACATCTACAACTTCGTCGCCTATCAGACCGTCAGTTTGTGGAGCGATCCGAATCAGTACAAACCCAGCGAGTTCAAATCCTTCGACGAT